>NC_015057.1:300000-475658 GCF_000178975.2 Granulicella tundricola MP5ACTX9
GATCGGCATGGCGACGATCATCGTTCCGGCAAATGCAACCCCGGGTAATTACAAGATCAGTCTGACTTATAACGGGGACAGCAACTATGTGACCAACGGCGGAAGTGTCTCGCTGACGTTTGTTGCAGGCTCCGGGCTGACGTCTACGACGACCGGTACGCTTTCCGCACCCTCTTCGACTCCGGCTGCGCTGGAACAGGTGACGGTGACGATTGCGGGTCAGAGCGGAAAGGCCGCGCCGACAGGCACGGTTTACGCGCTGGTTTCTGACGGCAATCCGAATCAGAACCAGAACGTACTTATTCTGAACTCTGCAAAACTTCCTACAAGTACGACAAGCAACGTGACGGTGACGCTGGCTTTCAGCTCCGCCAGCCTGCTTCAAGGCACGAACACCGTTACGTTGTTCTACGCGGGCGACTCCACATACAACTCGTCTTCCGGAGTTGTCACCATTCAGAACCTGCTGTCTGACTTTACGCTGACGGCGGCCACGCCTAGTGTAAAAATTCCTGCTTCCGGGACGGTAACGGACACGTTGAATATCGCTTCAACCAACGGCTTTACGGGGTCGGTGGCGCTGAGCTGTTCTGCTACGGGCGGAGTAACGTGCACCGTGAATCCTACGGTTACGTTGACAAGCGGGCAGACGCTGCCGGTCACGGTGACGCTGAACGGTGCGGGCGTCACGACGTCTGGCAGCTACCTGGCGACCATCACCGGCGTAGATGCGACCGGCAAGTATGTTCATACTGCGGGTATCCAGGCGATTGTCGGCGCCATCAGTACGACGCCGAACTTCTCCTTGAGCCCGGCTTCCTCGTCGGTTTTGGTGGCGATCGGCGCGACCGCTACGGACGTGGTGACGGTGGCTTCACTCAATACCTTCAATAGCGCGGTTACAGTGACCTGTGCGGGTGTGGCCGGGGTAACTTGTACCGCGGCCCCGGCGACGGTTACCCCTGCGAGCGGCGGGAGCGCGACCTCCACGTTGACACTTACCGGCGTGACGGCGGGGACCTACAGCGTGGTGGTGACCGGGACGTCAGGGACGCTGGTGCATACCGCGAATGTATCCGTGACGGTGACAGGTCCGGTGGTGCCTGACTTTACGCTGACGGCTGCTTCGAGCACGGCTTCGATCACGCTGGGGACTGCGCCTACGACCACCGATGTGATTACGGTTGGGGTGGTGAATGGGTTCAACAGCGCGGTTGCACTGACCTGCGCTGCGCCGACGGGTGTGACCTGCGCTCTGAATCCCACGTCCACTACGGGGGCTGGGACTTCGACGGCTACGCTGACGGGCACGGTCGCTGGAACGTATAGCGTGGTGGTTACCGGGATCTCGGGGACGTTGAGCCATACGGCTACGATCTCTGTGACGGTGAGCGCTGCGCCGGTTCCTGGCTTCCTGCTGAGTGCGAATGCGCAGGCGCTCTCAGTGGTCGGCGGTCAGTCTGTTCAGGATGGCATCAACGTGACGGCTGTCAATGGGTTTACCGGTTCGGTGGCGTTGACGTGCAGTGCGCCTTCCGGGCTTACCTGCTCTGTGGCTCCTGCTTCCGTCACGCCTGGCACGGCGGCTAACCTGACGATCACGACGACGACCTCCGCTGCGAAGCTGGAGGGTGCGCCGAGTGGCCTGTTTGGAGTGGCCGGCGGTACAGTGCTGGCAGGGTTGGTCTGCCTGCTGATTCCGGGTAAGAAGAGGCGTTGGCCTGCGCTTCTGGCTGTCATGTTCTGCGCTGCTGCGCTGGGGATGGCGACTGGATGCGGCGGCGGTACGCCGTCTAATCCGAGCATGAACTACAACGTGAGCGTAAGCGGGACGTCGGGCTCGATCACGACAGCTACGACGGTGGTTGTGACGGTGACGACTCGGTGATCTAACCGCAAAAAGGAAGGTGCAGCCGAAGAATTCGGCTGCGCCTCTTTATTGAGTGACTGCTTTATACGGTTTGGTCGCGGGCTTGTTCGAGGGGTGCGATCTCGAGCTTCTTCATGCTCATCATGGCTTTCATGACGCGGGCGGCGGTGGCGGGGTCCGGGTTGCTGAGGAGCTGGGCGAGGTTGTTGGGAACGACCTGCCAGGTGATGCCGAACTTGTCTGTGAGCCAGCCGCACTGCATGATGGTGCCGCCAGCGGCAAGCTTGTCCCAGTATTCGTCGATCTCGGCCTGACCTTCACAGTGGATGACGAAGGAGATGGCGGGCGTGAAGGCGAAGTGCGGGCCTCCGTTGAGTGCGGTGAACCTCTGGCCGAAGAGCTCGAAGTCCGCGGTCATGACGGAGCCGGGCTTGCCTGGGCCGGTCTCTCCGTAACGGGCGACTCGGAGCTGCTTCGAGTCCGGGAAGGTGGAGGTGTAGAAGTCCATGGCTTCTTCGGCTTGATCGTTGAACCAGAGGAAGGGGGAGACTTTCTGGGGTTGTAGGGTCATTGGGTTGCGCTCGTGAGGTTGAAGGTTGCGCCCTGGGGGTCGAGGCAGTGGGCGATCCAGGCTCCGCCGGGGACCTCGTGCGGGCCTTGCAGGAGCTGGCCGCCGGCTTCTTTGGCTCGCTCGACTGCTGCGGTGACGCTGCCCTCTACGGTGAAGTAGAGGCCCCAGAAGGAGACGGGGAGGTTGGGCGGTTTGTTCATCATGCCGCCTCCTTGGGGGCCGTTGACGACGAAGGTCTGGTAGAGGCCCATGGGACCCATGTCTACGGTCTGGGCTTTGGTCCAGCCGAAGAGGTTGGAGTAGAAGGCCCAAGCGGCGTCGAGGTCTTCCGTGAGGAGCTCATGCCAGCCCACGTGGCCGGGGGTTGCGGGGGTGGCTTCGCGTGGCTCGCCGTTGCCCCAGAAGAGGACGAAGGTTGCGCCATGGGGGTCTGCGACGACGGCGAAGCGGCCTACGCCGGGGATGTCTTCCGGTGCCCGATGGATGACGCCGCCGGCGTCTTTGACGCGGGCGGCGAAGGCGTCTACGTCATCGACGCCGATGTACATCATCCAGGTGGGTTTGGCGCCGGCGGCGGCGAGGTGTTCCCGGATGGGCATGATGCCGCCTACGTCTGTTGAGGCGGCGGAGAGGAGGGTGTAGTAGTCGCCGGGCATGCCGGCGTCGCGTGCGGACCAGCCGACGACGCTGGTGTAGAAGGCCTGGGCCGCGGGGACGTCGGAGGTCATGAGGTCGAACCAGACGAAACGGCCGTTGGGGTATGTGCTCATTTCAGGGATTTCCTTTTGGTTGAGCTGAGGTCAGGAATACGTTAGTCGAGTGGGTGGGGGGAGGCAAGTGAAAATCGCAACCACCGGCGGTTTGCTGCGAGAATGGAGAGCATGAATGTTTGTGCTCGGTTGGTCCGTATCGTTTGTGGGATGGCTTTGGTGGTTGTGCCGGCTGGGCTGTTTGCCCAGGCGAGTGGGTATGAGGCGGTGAATCCGTTCATTGGCACGGGTGCGGATGGGCATACGTATCCGGGGGCTACGGTGCCGTTCGGGATGGTGCAGTTGAGCCCGGATACGCAGATCAACTCGTTCAAGCACAGCTATAAGTGGGCGGCGGGATACCGGTATGAAGATGGGACGATTCTGGGGTTTTCGCATACGCATTTTTCGGGTGCGGGGCACTCGGATCTTGGGGACTTTCTGGTGCAACCGATCTCTGGTGAGGTGAGGCTGGAGCCGGGTGATGCGAACCAGCCGGGTTCGGGCTATCGGTCTGGGTTTAGTCATGCGACGGAGGTTGCTAAGCCGGGGTACTACGCTGTTACGCTGGCGGACTATGGCGTGCGTGCGGAGTTGACGGCGACGGCGCGGGTGGGGGTGCATCGGTACACGTTTCCTGCGGGGAAGCCGGCGCATGTGCTGATGGATATGCGGTCTTCCATCTATAGCTATCCGGGCAAGGTGCTGTGGTCCAGGCTGCGGGTGAGGAATGATGGGACCGTGACGGGGATGAGGGAGACTCGCGGGTGGGCTCCGGGACGTCAGCTTTACTTTGCGATGAAGTTCTCCGTCCCGATGGCAACGCATGAGATCTACGACAAGGAGCCTCTGCCGGTGGAGTACAGGGGCTTCAAGACGCCGGGCAATAATGCGGCCGATACGCAGGCGATGGAAGGCCGCGGGCTGATTGGGGTGTTCGACTTTGGCGAGATGAAAGGGCCGCTGGTGGTGAAGGTGGCGCTTTCGCCGACGAGCGAGGATGAGGCCATGGCGAACCTGAACGCGGAGGTTGCGGGGTTCGACTTTGACGCTGTTCATGCGCAGGCGAAGGCTACCTGGGAGAAGGCGCTGGGTGCGGTGCAGCTAACGGCTGCTCCTGATATGCGGACGAATTTATATACGGCGCTTTATCACGCGCTGCTGGCTCCGGGGACTGCGATGGATGTGGATGGGAGCTATCGCGGGCCGGATAACCAGGTGCATCATGCGGATGGATTTCATTTTGTGAGCAGCTTGTCTTTGTGGGATACGTATCGGGCGGAGCAGCCGCTGATGACGCTGCTGGAGCCTGAGGCGCGGACGACGGACCTGGTGCGGTCGCTGATGGCTTCACAGCAGGAGAGTCCGTTTGGGATGCTGCCGGTGTGGCAGTTTCAGGGGATCGAGACGTGGTGCATGATTGGGTATCACGCGGTGCCGGAGATTGCGGATGCGGTGATGAAGGGGATTGGCGGGTTCGACGCGAACAAGGCGCTGGATGCGATGGTGGCGACGGCTGACTATGCTCCGTATGGGCATCTGGGCGAGTACATGAAGCTGGGGTATGTACCTATCGACATCAGCAATGCGGGTACAGATGGAAGCTCGCACGATGAGTCGGTTTCGCAGACGATCGAGTATGCGTATGACGACTGGACGATCGCTCGGGTGGCGCGGAAGCTGGGGCGTAACGATGTAGCCGTGCGGTTCGAGAAGAGGGCAGGGAACTGGAAGAATGTGTTCGATACGGCGGATGGATTCTCTGAGCCTCGGAAGGCGGACGGGAGCTGGCGGGTGCCGTTCAATCCGGCCAAGGCTGGTGCGGGCAGCGGGTTTACGGAGGGGAATTCGTGGCAGTACTCGTGGTATCAGCCGCAGGATGAGGCGGGGCTGATCAAGCTTCTGGGTGGCGATGAAAAGCTTGTGGCCAAGCTGGATGCGATGTTCAATGCGAAGGTCGATCCGAAGGACTATGCGGATGTGGAGGATATGGCGGGGCTGATTGGGCAGTATGTGCATGGCAATGAGCCGAGCCATCACCTGGCGTATCTGTATGCGTATGCGGGGCAGCCGTGGCGGGTGCAGGAGAGGCTGAAGCAGATTGTGGAGAGCCAGTACAAGCCTGCGCCGGATGGGCTGGTGGGGAACGATGACCTGGGGCAGATGTCGGCTTGGCTGCTGTTTACAGGGCTGGGGTTTTATCCGGTGGCTCCTGGGACGAACGAGTATGTGATAGGGCGGCCGTTTGTGGAGCGGGCGGTGTTGAAGCTGCCGAATGGCCGCTCGTTTACCGTTGTGGCGGACGGGATGAGTGCGGAGCATCCGTATGTGGGAAGCGTGACGCTGGATGGGAAGGCGCTGACGCGGAGCTTCGTGACGCATGAGGAGATTATGCGGGGCGGAGAGCTGCGGTTTGTGATGTCGGGTACGGCGAATAAGAGCTGGGGGAGTGGGAGCGGGGCTCGGCCTTACTCTATGTCGCGGTAGGGTTTGGCTACCGGTTTTGAGGCGGAATCTGGTATCTTTACTGGCACGGAGGTGTCGGCGTGACGAATTTACAGTTGCTGCTTGCGATCGGCATTCCGAGTCTACTGGTGATGTTTGGGATTTTGCTCAATCGCCAAGAGGCGGCCTCGCTTCGTGCTGAGATTGGTCAGCTTCGTGGGGAGATGAAGTCAGAGATTGGTCAACTCCTTGCGGAGATGAAGTCAGAAAATAATCAGCTACGTAATGAGATCATCACTCTCCGGGACAATATTCACGAGGACATGATGGGTGTCCATGAGCGTCTGCGCGCGGTTGAGACTCGGCAGGGGATTTAGCTCGTGCGAGGGACTGCGTGACTGGACTCCAGGAACTTCTTTCGATTGGCATTCCGAGCTTACTAATCGCTCTCGCCTGGTTGAGTGAGACTGTTCAACTCAGGCGTATTGAGGCTGAGTTGATTGGCTTTCGGAAAGATCGATCAAGCATGCGTGAAGAGCATCGGCGAGATCGGCTCAAGCTGCTGGGTTCACGATGAAAAAGAGCTTTCAGGCTGCGCTCATTCTTTTTGTGCTGATGCAGTTTGCCGGACTTGCGTGGGGGCAGGCTCCTACGGGGCTTGGGGAGCAGGGTTGGTATGCCGATCCGGAGGCGCACGTTTTTGCCGGGGAGTACTGGATCTATCCGACCTACTCCGATCCTGCACCGTTGCCTGTGGGTGCGTCTCAGTTTACGGAGTTGCAGCAGGCTCGTCGTGATGAGAAGGGGTTGCGCAAGGCGTATCTGCAGCAGACGTTTATGGATGCGTTTTCTTCTCCCGACCTGGTGCATTGGATCAAGCATCCGCATGTGCTGGATGTGAAGAACGTGCCGTGGGCGGCGTATGCGGTTTGGGCTCCCTCCGTGATCGAGCTGAAGGGGAAGTACTATCTGTTCTTTGGCGCGAACGATATTCAGAAGGATGAGACTACGGCTGGTGGGATCGGGGTGGCGGTCAGCGATTCGCCCGGTGGTCCGTTTGTGGATGCGATTGGAAAGCCTTTGATTGGTGCGTTTTATAACGGTGCTCAGCCGATCGATCCGTTTGTGTACCAGGATGATGATGGCAGGATCTACCTGTACTACGGTGGGCAGGGGCACTGCAATGTGGTGGGGTTGACGGCGGATCTGAAGGCGGTGACACCGCTTCCTGATGGCGAACTCTATAAGGAGATTACGCCGGCCGAGTATGTCGAAGGGCCGTTTCTGATCAAGCGGAATGGTGTGTATTACTTCATGTGGTCGGAGGGGGACTGGGGCGATTCAAGCTATGGCGTTGCGTATGCGCGGAGCAGCAGTCCGATAGGGCCGTTTACGCGGGTGGGCAAGATTCTGCAGACGGATGCGCGTGTGGCGAATGGGCCGGGGCATCACTCGGTGATCCATCTTCCGGGGACCGATGAGTGGTACATCGTCTATCATCGTCATCCGCTGGGGAATACGGAGCCGAATCAGCGTTTGATGGCGATCGACCGGATGTACTTTGACAAGGACGGGAAGATCGTTCCGGTGAAGATGACGGCGAAGGGTGTGGCGGCAAGACGGCTGGGTGGAGATTCACAGGCTCGATAAGCGGGAGTGTGGCGGCTTGCTTCCGAGGGCCCGAGGGTGATCTTCTATAGAGCGTGACTATTTCTAAGAACTCCCAGAACGCCCTTTCCGAGAACCAGCCTGCTGCACTGCTGCCGATTCAGACCATCGTCAAAAAACTAGCGCTGCCTGAGCAGTATGTGGAGCAGCTTGGGCCTTATGGGGCCAAGGTCAAGCTTGGGCTGCTGGAGGATGTGGCGCTGCCGCGGCGCGGGAAGATGATCCTGGTGACGGCGACGACGCCGACGACCTCCGGCGAGGGTAAGACGGTTACGGCGATTGGGCTGACGCAGGGGTTGGAGCGGATCGGCAAGAGCGTGGTGATTACGTCGCGCGAGCCTTCGCTGGGACCGGTGTTCGGGATGAAGGGCGGCGCGGCGGGCGGTGGGCGTGCTCGCGTGGAGCCTGCGGACAAGATCAACCTGCACTTCCACGGCGACTTCCATGCGATTACGAGCGCGCACAATCTGCTGGCGGCGCTGATCGACACGCATTTGTTTCATGGGAACGATCTGGATCTCGATCCGGCGTCGATTACGTGGCCGCGCAGCATGGATATGAACGATCGCGCGCTGCGGCGGATCGTGGTGCAGGCGGGCGGGAAGCGCGATGGGCATGACCGTGCCACGGGCTTTCTGATTACGGCTGCGTCCGAGATCATGGCGATTTTGGCACTGGCGACCGGGCGTGAGAATCTGCGGGCGAGGCTGGCGAGGATTGTGATTGGAAGCACGCGGGCGGGTGAGCCGGTGCGGGCGGAACAGCTCGATGCGACAGGGCCGATGATGGCTCTGCTGACCGATGCGCTGCTGCCGAACCTGGTGCAGACGAGCGAGGGAACGCCGGCGCTGGTGCACTGCGGGCCGTTTGCGAACATTGCGCATGGGACGAGCTCTGTGCTGAGCCAGTATATGGGGTTGCAGCTTGCGGACTACGTGATCAACGAGTGCGGGTTTGCGAGCGACCTGGGCTTTGAGAAGTACATGGATATCGTGATGCCTGCGTCCGGCATCAAGCCGGCGGCGGCGGTGCTGGTGACGACGCTGAAGTCCGTGACGACGCAGGGTGAGGGCAACCTGGAGCGCGGGTTTGCGAACCTGGGCAAGCATATCCAGATCCTGCGCGGGTTCGGGCTTCCGACCGTGGTGGCGATCAATCAGTTCCCGAACGATGCGCCGGAGGAGCTGGCGAAGATCGAGCAGTTCTGCCGGGAGCAGGGTGCGAACTTTGCGCTTTCGCAGGCGTTCAGCAAGGGCGGCGAAGGTGCGGTGGCGCTGGCGGAGGAGGTCGTAAGGACGATCGAGGCGAACCCGGAGCCAAAGCCGATCAGCATGTATGGGCCGGAGGATTCGGCCGAGGAGAAGATCGGTAAAGTGGCTCGTGGCGTGTATGGGGCCAAGGATGTTGAGTTCAGCGATGAGGCTCGCGCGAAGCTGGCGAAGTTTGCCGAGTGGGGATTTGGGGCGCTGCCGGTTTGTATTGCGAAGACGCAGTACTCGCTGTCCGACGATCCGAAGTTGCCGGGTGCGCCGACCGGATGGACGCTGCACATTAATGATGTTTCGCTGTCGGCTGGTGCGGGGTTCCTGGTGGCGATCTCAGGCAGCATGATGCTGATGCCGGGACTGCCGAAGGAGTCTCGGGCTGCGCTGATTGATGTGGATGCGGATGGGAATGTTACTGGGATGAGCTAAGAACAACGGCAACTGCAACCGCAACCGACTGCGGGGATGAAAAGGATAAAAAAGCGATCAAGGCGGATTGGATTTGCTCCGGCCTTGATCGCTTTTTTGTTTAAGACCGACTTAGACTACTCGGTTCTCTTTGATGACTTGTTTGTAGAACTTGGCGCTTAGTTTGGGGGTGCGCTTCTGGGTTTTGAAGTCGACGTAGGTGATGCCGAAGCGCTTGTCGTAGCCGTCGGCCCACTCGAAGTTGTCGAGGAGACTCCAGAGGAAGTAGCCCTTGACGGGTACGCCCTCTGCGACGGCGCGCTGAAGCTGCGTGAGGTAGTTGCGCAGGAACATGGTGCGGTCGGTGTCGTAGACCTGGCCGTCTGGGGCTAGGACGTCGGCTGAGGATGCGCCGTTCTCCGTGATGTAGATCTCCTTGACGTTCCAGAGCTCGGCGCAGAGGCGGGGGCTCCAGTAGAGACCCTCCGGGCCGACGTGCAGCCAGGGGCTGAGCATGTGGGGGTAGGAGGCGGGGGAGGGGACGACGGTGTAGCCCTTGTCTGAGCCATCGGCGCGAACGTACTCCGGCTGGTAGACGTTGAGGCCGACGAAGTCCATGGGGGCGGAGATGGTCTTCATCTCCTCCGGCGTGAAGTGGGGGGCGTCGGCCCCGAGACGCTTGAGGTAGTGGTCGGTGTAACGGCCTTCCATGAGCACGGTGAGGAACATGGCGTTCTCTTCGCGGTAGGCCTTGCGTGCGGCTTCAATGTGCTCTGGCGTCTCGATGACCGGTGCGGTGGCGGTGGCGTTGTCCGCGATGCCGACCTTGGTGCCGGGCTTGGTCTGGGCGCGAATGGCCTGGACGCTGAGACCGTGGGCGAGGACGACGTAGTGGTTGAGCTGCGCGACGCGTTTGGCGTCGAGGCGGAGGCCGGGTGCGTGGCGGCCGTCCTTGTAGCCGATCTCGACGAAGGAGCGCATCTCGTTCATGGTCATGAAGTGCTTGACGCGGTCGTTGAGCTTGTTGGCGGTGTATCCGGCGTAGTCTGCGAACGCCTTGGCGACGTCCTTGTTCTCCCATCCGCCCTTGTCCTGGAGGGTCTGGGGGAGGTCCCAGTGGTAGAGGGTGCAGAAGGGCTGGATTCCGGCTTCAAGGAGGGAATCGCACATGCGGTTGTAGAAGTCGACGCCCTGCTGGTTGGGCTGGCCGGTGCCGGTGGGAAAGATGCGGCTCCAGGAGACGGAGAAGCGGCAGGTCTTGAGGCCGATGTCCTTCATGAGGGCGATGTCTTCTTTATAGCGGTGGTAGTAGTCGTCGGCGACGTCCCCGGTGTCTCCGTTGGCGACCTTGCCGGGGGTGTGGGAGAAGGTGTCCCAGATGGATGGGCCGCGGCCGCCTTCCTTGACTGCGCCTTCTACCTGGTAGGAGGCGGTGGCGGAGCCCCAGAGGAAGCCCTGAGGAAAGTGGCGGCGAGGGTCAGTGCTGATGGCGGGTGCGGCCTGCGCGGAGGCGGGCGTGGTGCCGAGATTGGCGAGCGAGAGCGCTGCGGTCGAACCGCCGATTACCTTGGCGAAACTGCGTCGAGAGAGTTTGTCGGACACGGAGGCTCCTTGGCCTTTTGGGGATGAGGGTTGATCTTGATGAGGCTGGTCCGGCGGGAGGGTTGAAGCTCCTGCCTGATTATCTGACAGTGCGGGTGCGAATGCTACGGGTGGGGCTAAGGTCAATCGTTTGCCTAAGCGCGGCGTACTTGGTTTGGAGCTGTCGTGGTGCTGGGGTCTGTTTTTGGGGCTTGCGAAACAGTGGGGAGGATGCCGCCGGATCGAAGCTGTTGGCTTCGATCCGGCGATTTCCTTTGCAACGGATGCTGGTTAGAACTGCGCCTTGAGAGCGAACTGGAGCTGACGAGGGTTGTAGTTCGGATCGTAGTTGGTGACCTGTCCGAAGGTTGAGCTGCCGAGTTGTGCGTTGGCAACGTTGTTATTGCCAATGTAGTAGTCGGGAGTGTTGGTCAGGTCGAAGGCTTCGGCGCGGAACTCCAGGTTCACCCGTTCGGTGATGTGGAAGTCTTTGAAGATCGACAGGTCGATGTGGCGGAAGTGCGGTCCGAACTCAGAGTTGCGCTGAGCGGTGCCGATCGTTCCAAGGGGCTGAGGAGCGTAGTTTGCTGTGTTGAAGTACTGGGTCAGGGTCTTGGGACCCTTTGCATTGCCGATCTTGTTCGGGCGATCGCTGCCGCCGCCGTTGATCGGTGTTGCACGGTTGCCATAGACGCTTCCTGCTGCGCCGGAGGGGAGGAGTGTGAAGTCGTTCTGTCCACCGTTCAGGATGGAGAACGGCTTGCCGCTCTGCCAGACCAAGATGGTATTGGCCTGCCAGCCGCCGAGCGCAAGACGCTTCAGACCGGTAAAGTTCTTGCCGTACTGCAGTTCATAGTTGACCGAAAGCGCGAAGCGGTGTTCGATGTCGTTCTCCGCAACGCCATAGTCGATTGCATTGATGCGGGTTGGGTCTCCGTTGCTCCAGCCCTGGTTCCCTTCCTGCGAGAAACCTGTGTTGGTGCTGAGCGCCTTGGCGTAGGTATAGTTTGCGTCGAATGCGAGGCCCTTGGTGAAGCGCCGCTGGAATGAGGTCTGTAGTGAGTTGTAGTTGGAGTAACCGCCGCTCGAAAGCCAACCGACTCCGCCCAGGTTTGGAAGCTGGGTCTGAAGGCGGAGGTTCTGAGCGCTTGCCGGGGCGGTGAGTGGGTTGAAGGGTGCCGGTGAGTTGATGTTGTTGATGGTCTGAGCGAGATGCTGGCCCAGGTTGCCGACGTAACCGACGGTGAAAACGTTTGAGCCAAACTGCTCCTCAACCTGCAGATTGAACTGCTGAATGAGGGCTGAACGGAAGTTTGGGTTTTCCGCCACGAAGGATAGCGAGTTGCTGTTCAACGTCTGCGCCGCCGGGAGTGGGAGGCCAGCAGCGAAGTTGCTGGTTCCATCGTAGGTTGGCGAGATGGTTGTCGTGCCGGGCGTGAAGCAGTGGTTGTTGAAGCTCGCCGCTGCCGTTGGATTTGCGGTCGTTCCAGGGGTACCAGCCGCAGTCGTATTGGTCTGAATCCGAAGCGCGGTCAGTGCCTGGGAGCAGTTTGGCGAGTAGACGGAGACGAAAGGAGCATTCTTTAGATCGGCGTTGGAGGTGTAGTTGCCGGGGAAGAAGCTGAGTCCATATCCGCCGCGGACGACGGTCTTAGGGTTGACGGAGAGGGAGAAACCGACGCGTGGAGCGAAGTTGGAGTAATCGGTCTTGATGCCGGCATGGCCATCTACCCCGTTGACGCCGGCTACCTTGAGAGCGGAGCCGACTGTGGCGGCCGTGCTGCCTGAGGCCTGCGTGAAGTCAAAGTTCGAGATGCGGTTATGAGCTTCAGTGAACGGCGTGAAGACGTCGTAACGTACGCCGTAGAGAACCGTCAGCTTGGGGTTGACCTTCCAGCTATCGAGCGCGAAGAAGCTCGGCTCCCAGCTGCGATAGTCGGGCGGATTGAGATCGTAGTTCCGGCTTTCTCCCGTAAACGCGCCTACGAGGGATGAGGCCAGCTGGTTGATCTGGGTCTGGGTTGTGCTGGCGACGTTATCGGTTGAAAGGCCGAAGGTGTACTGACCGGCCGCGAAGGCGCTTTGTACGTTGCGAGCCTGGCGACGGATAAGGCCGGCACCAAACTTCAGGTTGTGGTTACCTTTCGTGTAGCTGACCGATCCGGAGTACTGGAAGGTATTGTCGATATCCTGCAACGGAACATAAGCGCCGTCACCGATGTCCGAGAAGCCTCCGAACTGGATGGGGGTCAGGAACGAGGAGAGGTTGTTGAAGTTCATGTTGGAACCAAAGCCAAGCTTGGTGTCTGGCGCAGTTCCGTTATTGAGCGGCAGGGAAAGATTATTGATGCGGGTGTAAGCTGCGCGCAGATCGACCAGCAGATTCTGGCTGAAGATGTGCGTGTAGCCCAAGCCGTACTGCATCGCCTTATCGGTTGCGGGTCCGGCAAAGATGTACCGGCCGCCGCTGATCGCAAGGCCATTCTGCGTTCCGAGCGCCTGGGGAGTGTTGGTGTCCACCTTGTTATAGGTGTAGCGGGCGAAGAGGTTGTTATTCCCGTTGAACTTATGATCGACGCGTGCGTCGAAGGTGTTGCTGGTCTGGGTCTTGCTGGGGCTGACCACGTAGTTATTGGTCACGCCGGCGTTGGTTGGAGCAGGGAAGAGCTTCAGATAAGCGAGGGCGATGGGATCGAGAGCGTACGTCTGTGTTCCATTTCCTTGTGCGATTAGCTGCTGAGGTGTTCCGCCGCCGATGCTGTTGATCTGGTTGTACTGCGCGATCTGGGGCACTGAACTGGTGTAGGTAACGCCTGAGACGAGACGAAGACCCTCATAGTCGGCGAAGAAGAAGGTGCGATCTTTGAAGATCGGGCCGCCGATGCTGCCGCCGAACTGGTTCTGGCGAAGCTCCGGCTTGCGTCCGGTTCCCTGGAGCACGTTGCGGGCGTCGAAGATGTCGTTGCGGAAGAACTCGTAGGCCGATCCGTGGAACTGGTTGGTGCCGGAGCGGGTGATGATGCTGACGACGCCGCCAGCGGTACGGCCAGCTTCAGCCGAGTAGCTGTTGGTTTCTACCGTGATCTCCTGGATGCCTTCCACGTTCGGACGGACGCCGATGGTGCCGATGACGCGCTCGTTGTCGTCGGTGCCGTCGATGATGAAGTTGTTGAGGGTGTCATCCTGGCCGTTGACGGAGAAGCTGGCGCTTGCCCGGCGATCGTCCGGACGGCCGCCGCTGACGAGACCGTTTCCGGGGCCTTCATTTGCGCCTGGGACGATCTGGACCAACTGGACGAAGTTACGGCCGTTGAGCGGCAGATCCTGCACGGCTTTGGCAGTGACGGTGGAGCTGACGGTGGCGTTGTCTGCCTGGAGGAGAGGGGTCTGGGCTTCGACGTTGACGGTCTGCTCTTCTCCGCCGGTCTCGAGATGGACGTCGGCGCGGGCGCGGTCGCCGGCTTCCACGGCCAGGTTATTGGTGGTGGCGGTCTTGAAGCCTGACGATTTTGTGGTGACCGTATAACGACCGACCGGCAGGAGGGTGAACTGATAGTCGCCGCTGCCGTTGGAGGTGGCGGTGCGCTGGTCGTGGGTCTCTACGTTGGTTAGGACGACGGTGGCGTTGGGGATGACGGCGCCGGTGGCGTCGGTGACGGTGCCCAGGATGTCTGCGGTGGTGAGTTGAGCCATCGCGGATGGGGTGAGGAGGGCGGCGGCGAGGATGGGCGCCGTCGAGAAGGCGAGGGCCATGCCCAGGCTCCTTAGTTTGCTCTTGCACTGGCCAGTGGCAAGGGATGTTGCTTGCTTTCTATCCATCATGATCGTTTCCTGAGTTTCTTTGGGTGTCACAAGTCGGTTTTGGCGAGAACGGGCGTTTGCCCCAAGGGCTTTTCACCGCGCTCGCGGAGGAGGTTTGAGTTCGGCCTGAATAATAGGCACTGAAAATTCAATACGTAACGGTTCTTCTGGTATCTCACCTGGAGGTAAAGAGCGATTTGGCCCAAAAACGGACAAAAAGCCTGGGTAAAGGGGGCAGGTAAAGAGTTCCACTTGTCAGCTGTTGCAACAGGGGCCTATTCTGTTCCGCAGTTGAAAGAGGTAGAAGATGCGTTCTGTACTTGACGAGACGGCGCAGTGGATTCCAATGAGCACGGCGGAGCAGGACAAGGTCCGGGAACAGATGAATCGGCTGCTGGAGACGAACCACTTCAAGAACAGCCGGCGCTATCCGGCGCTGTTCCGGTTCATCGTGGAAGAGACTCTGGAAGGCCGCGGAGAATATCTCAAGGAGCGCTTGCTCGGCATCCGTGTGTTTGACCGGCCTGCCAATTACGACACGGCCACCGATCCGATCGTCCGGGTGACCATTGCCGAGATCCGCAAGCGGATCGCGCAGTATTATCACGACGAAGCGCACGACGCGGAGATGCGGATCGAACTGCTGCCCGGGCACTATGCGCCGGAGTTTCGCTTCCGAAAAGAAGCGGATTATGAGCGGCAGGCAGCGATGCCCCCCCTGGAGACTCGTCACGTCAGCGCGCCACGCGCCAATGTCCGTCAGACGACAGAGGCGGGTGCAGAAATTCCAGCAAAGCCTGTGCCCTTGGCGGCGAAAAAAGGCCTGGGTTCCCGAACCTGGCTGGCAATCTCCTCGGTTGCGTTGATTCTGGTATGCGCTGCCTCCACGCTTTTATGGCGTGCGGCCCATCCGTCTGCGCTCGAACAGTTCTGGGGTCCGGTTCTGGCTGGCCACAAGCCTGTGCTGCTTTGCATCCCGACCGGCGCAGGAAAGACCGGGGGAATGGCCGCCTTTACCTCCGCCGATCTGCACTCTCGTCCGGGGGTGCCGGTCATCCCAGGCGGCCCAACCTTTCTGGATCATGAGTCTCTGGAGGAGAACGTCGTCTTCTCCGATGTGCTGGCGATGGTCAAGGTTGGGGGGCTGCTCGCCGTGCGGGAGCAGGAGTATCGACCGCGTCTTAATACGTCAACGTCGCTGGACGATCTGCGGGAAGGTTCGGCGGTGCTGATCGGCGGTATGGACAATCAGTGGACCCTGGAGGCGATTGCACCGCTGCGGTATCGCTTTGCCGGTTCGGATGCGACCAGTTATTGGATTTTGGACACCACCAATCCCACCCAGAAGGACTGGTCGCTGGACCTGAAGACGAAGCTGGTGAACGTTCGGCGCGATTACGCGATCGTCGCCCGGCTGCACAGCGATCAGACCGGGCAGATGGAGGTCGTCGTGGCGGGGATCGGAATGGCTGGGACGGCGGCGGCGGGCGAGTTCGTGGTCGATCCGCAGCAGATGGAGGGGCTGCGGCAGAAGATCGGCAAGGACTTTGCGACTCATGATTTTGAGGCCGTGCTGGGGACGGATGTGATCAACGGGATTGCGGGCTCGCCGAAGGTGGTGGCGGTCTGGGTGCGGTAAGTTTGCTGGCTTGAATCGTCAAGGACCTTACTTATCGTGGAGTGGTTATGACAGAATGGTGCGGATGTCATAGCAGCCCGGCAAGAAGAGAGACGAGACCATGCCACGCCCGACGGTTGCCGATCCACGGAGTCATAAAACCGCCTCATCCCCAGAGATGTCGAGGCATCGCGCCATCTACGAGGAGTTGCTGAAGGAGATCCGGAGCGGAACCTATCAGCCCGGTGATCGCCTGCCGAGTGAAGCTGCCTTGTGCGAGCGGTTCGACGCTTCTCGGATCACGGTGGCGAAGGCGATCCAGACGCTGCAGCAGGATCGGCTGGTGATGCGGCGGCCCGGATCCGGCACCTACGTCGAGCGGCCGGAGCAGGTGGCTTCGATGCAGTTTGGGCTTCTGATTCCGGACCTGGGCACGACGGAGATCTTCGAGCCCATCTGCCAGGGCCTGATGCGCTCGCCGGTGGCAAAGGCTCACTCGCTGACCTGGGGCCACTCCGATCCTGGCGTTCAGAATCCTGAGGTCGTCGCCGACCAGCTTTGCCAGCAGTATATTGCCCAGCGCGTGGCCGGTGTCTTCTTCGCACCCATGGAATATACCGAGACGAGCGACCGCGCGAATCGGCGCATTGCGGCCACGCTGGAGCGTGCCGGAATCCCCGTGGTCCTGCTGGACCGCTGCGTGGAGCGCTATCCGGACCGGTCCAACTTCGACCTGGTAGGCATCGACAACCAGAGAGCCGGCCATCTGTTGACGCGGCACATGATCCAGGCGGGGGCCAAGCGCATCCTGTTTGCGGCCAGGCGGTTCTCCGCCTCAACGGTCGAACAGCGGATAGCTGGCTATCGCGAGGCTTTGCTTGCGGCTGATCGGGGCGCCACATTCGCGGTTGTGACCGGAGACTTCGAGGATGTCGCCTTCGTGCAGAAGATGCTCCAGAGCGAGCGGCCGGATGCGATCATCTGCGCGAACGATGCCACTGCGGCTCGGCTCATGCAGACGCTGCTGGGCCTGGGAGTCAGAGTTCCGGAGGAGATCCGCATGTCGGGAGTCGACGACGTGCGCTATGCAAGATTTCTGCCCGTTCCTTTGACCACCATCCGCCAGGACTGCCTGGAGATGGGCACGGTCGCTATGGGAATTATGATGGACCGGCTGAATAGGCCCGATCATCCTGTGCGCGATGTGCTGGTCAAGAGTGAGTTGATTGTACGAAGCTCCAGCGGAATGCCGCAGAGTGTTGAGTAGGACCGTACATCTGCTCTGACGGGTGCTATGGTGAGTTGCTGAAATAAGCTGTTGAGGAAGGCTCTGGGGATCTCTGCATGGATGCAACACGGATGAAGGCAATGGTGCTGCTGGGCAAGAGCGCCATGACGGGCGCGCTGGGCGGTCTGCTGTTCGGCTTTGATACGGCGGTGATCGCCGGTGCGACACACGCGTTGACCGTGCAGTACGGATTGACGCCGTGGCAGCTTGGTCTGACGGTGTCGATCGCGCTTTGGGGCACCGTGGCGGGCTCGCTGGGCAGCGGCGTGCTGGGTCAGAGGATTGGAAGCCGCGCCGCGCTGCGGATCATGGGTGTGCTCTACGTCATCTCCGCGCTGGGTTGTGCGTTTGCGCCGAGCTGGTGGTTCTTCCTGGTGTGCCGCTTCATTGGCGGGATCGGGATCGGCGGGTCCTCTGTGCTGGGGCCTGTCTATATTGCGGAGCTTGCGCCGGCCAAGTGGCGTGGGCGGCTGGTGGGGCTGTTTCAGATCAACATCGTCATCGGCATTCTGCTGGCGTATCTTTCAAACGCCATCATCGCGCACTTCAGCCTGGGGATGCTGGAGTGGCGGGTGGATCTGGGTGTCGCGGTGCTGCCTGCGATCCTGTTCCTGATCCTGCTGCTGAGCGTGCCGCAGAGCTCACGCTGGCTGGTCTCGCAGAACCGCATCGACGAGGCCATGCTGATTCTGCAGAGTATGGGCTCGCCTGACTCGAAGGCCGAGGTGGATGCCATCCAGGCGGGGCTGCGGGACGAGGTCGGTGAGGCGCAGAGCAGTCTGTTCAACAAGCGGCACAGCCTGCCTATTTTTCTGGCTATTACGATCGGCATGTTCAACCAGCTCAGCGGCATCAACGCCATCCTTTATTACCTCAATGACATCTTTGCCAGTGCGGACTTCGGACAGGTCTCGGCCAACATCCAGGCGGTGGCCATCGGCTTTGCCAACCTGCTAGCAACGATGCTGGGGATCTCGTTGATCGACCGGCTGGGACGCAAGACGCTGCTGATGATCGGTGCGGTGGGTTGTGCGCTGTGCCTGGCTGGCGTGGGCGTCGTCTTTGCGATGAACGCTCACCAGGGCCTGCTGCTGCCGCTGCTGATCGGCTTCATCATCTTCTTCGCGGTATCACAGGGCGCGGTGATCTGGGTCTACATCAGTGAGGTCTTTCCGACCAATGTTCGCTCCAAGGGCCAGAGCCTGGGCTCATCCGCGCACTGGATCATGAACGGCATCATCACGCTGGCGTTCCCGGTGGTCGCGCGTTACTCGAAGGCGATGCCGTTTGCGTTCTTTGCGGCGATGATGGTGGTGCAGTTCGTGGTGGTGCTGATGATCTATCCGGAGACCAAGGGCTATTCTCTGGAGATGCTGCAGGAGCAGATGCATAAGGGTCGTAAGTAACTTTTACTGATACACATCTGCCTCGATGACGTTCAGGATGGCTTTGCTGTCGTGCGTCACAGGCGCTACGCCTGCGCCGTCGTACTTGCCGTTGACCTCTATGGTGGCGGAGGCGGGCTTGTCGTCGATGGGCGCGCCCGTCAGCGCGATGCGAAGGTGGGTGCCTTGCGCGGGCTTCAGCGGAATCGTCGTATAGCCGAGGTTCATGGGCGTGATGCCTTCATAGATCGGGGTGCCGTCAAGCGTGATGCGGATCGGGTAGCGGCGCGTGCGGAAGGCGTTCAGCTTCAGGTCGATTTGGGTGGGCGTAGAGGCTTGCTTGAGTGTCAGGTCGATCCAGGCCGTGGAGAGCTGACCGTCGTTCGACCAGGAGGTCGTTTCGTTGTCGTCGTAAGCGCGTGCGGCTGTGTCAGGGTTCGAGCCTGCAGTTGCGCTGACTATGGGGATGGACGTGCGTGTGATGTGGACGGACGAGCCTGTGGGCGTTGGGCCACGCAGCAGGTTGGACGGTAGCGCGGCTGCGGGATCGTAGGTCGCGAGACCGTTGTCGACCTTGACCGGCACGGCCAGCAGCGTGATCATCGCAGAGCGCAGGCCGGGTGAGGTTGCAGTCACTGTGATCTTGCCCGCTGTGGGTTGCGTGCGAATGAGGACGCGGTTGATGCCGTCTTCGACAGGAAGAGTCCTGGAGAGGATGTAGTTGGAGAAGCTGGGAATGTCCGTGCCGGCCGCTGGTTGCGCAATGCCGCCGCGCCATTCCGCCGGGCCGTCGATGGCGAACGAGATCATGTTGTTCGCGGTGGGGCAGCGGCGGCCCAGCGAGTCCATCACCTCTACATCGACTAGCGCCAGGTCGGAGCCGTCGGCATGAAGACCGCCGGGGCCAGCATGTGCGAAGAGGCGGATGGAGGCTGGTTCGCCCGCCGTCTGAAGATGCGTGTCCGTGATGCGCTTGCCTGCGGCGTCATAGCCGATGGCCTCCAGCTTGCCTGTGGCAAAAGCAATGTTGGGGAAGGCGAAGAGGAAGTCGCTGGACTGGCCTGCGGGCACGCCAGCCTCATGGGGCATGTCAGGCAGAGCAGCCGTTCCAAGGGGCAGCGCGCGTGCTGGATTTGGATCCGTGTCGGATGCCGTGACCGAGCCGACCGTCTTACCGTTTAACGTAAGCTGCACACGTGCGACCTTGGCTGCGACGACGTACACCGTCTTTGTTGTGCCGGCCGGATAGCTCCAGTGGCCGAGGATGTGCATCGCCGGACGCTCGGGATCGACCCATCCGTTCCACATCACCTGGCCTGCGTAGAAGCCGTCCTTGGGCAGGCGCATTGCGTCCACGGCGCCGGAGCGGCGGTAGTTATTGTCTCCACGATGATGCGTGTTGGAGTCCGCGAAGATGATCTTGACGCCGCCCGCGCTGACGCGGTCACCCGTGCCCGGACGCGCGCGGTAGTAGTCATCCCAGCGCAGCACGTCTTCAATGGCGTGCGAGTCCTGATTGCGGTTGTACAGCGGCGAGTCTTTATGGAAGGGCGCGGACTCGTTATCCCAGAAGGCGCGTGCGGCCTCATCGCGGCTATACTCATGCGCCCAGAGCGGCTTGCTCGCGGACTTGTCGACGTAGAGCATCTCGCCGCCGTACTCGGCCACATGGCTCGCGAGCATCTCGCGTGAGCCGATGGCGCGGCCTCCGTGCGGATCGTACCGATCGCGGACGGCCTTCATCTCCGCCATGTGCTCATCCGAGATGCTCTTGTTGCCGGACTCATAGAAGAGGATGGAGGGGTTGTTGCGGTTGTAGATGATGGAGTCGCGCATGAGCTCCACGCGCTGCTCCCACTGGCGGCCCTTGGAATCTCCCTCAGAATCGCCTGCGGGCATGGACTGGATGAGACCCACGCGGTCGGCTGAGTCCGTATCCTGGCGCGATGGTGTGACGTGCATCCAGCGCACGAGGTTCGCGTTGCCTTCAACCATCAGGCGGTTGGAGAAATCGCTGAGCCAGGGTGGCAGATCGATGCCGATTGCGGGCCACTCGTTGGTGGTGCGCTGGGCGTAGCCGTGGATCTGCATGACGCGGCCGTTCAGGGTGAGCTCGCCGTGATCGAAGGCGGTCTGGCGGAAACCGGTGGTCGTGGTCACGGCATCGATGGGCTTGCCGTCGATCGAGATCGTCGTCGTGACCTTATAGAGATAGCCGTAGCCCCAGCTCCAAAGGTGGAGATGCGCTACCGGCTGTGAAGCGGAGACGACTTGCATCTCACCCGGCGCAAGTGTCACATCCGAGCCTTTCATCGTTCCGACGAGGAGATGATTCGCGTCCTCGATGCGTGCCGTGTAGCCGATGGTCTGCGGTGTCATGCTGTCGTTGCGAACCTGTGTCTCTGCGGTGATTTTGGCGGAGTTGGTTGCGAGATCGAAGTCGCCGGCCCAGATATACGTTCCCGTGGTGCCTAGTGATGAGAACAGTGGAAGCGTCTGATGGACAGGCCCGGTTACATGCAGCCAGACATTCTTGCTGATGCCGCCGTAGTTCGCGTAGAAGTTGGTGTCGTTCCAGTGAAAGGCCGTGCCGGTGGCGATCTCCTTGTATTTGAAGTCGTTGTCCGTGCGTACGGCAAGGATGTTGTCCTCGGCTGCAGGCTTCAGGGCGTCGGTGATATCGAAGCCGAAGGCGGAGACGCCGTCTTCATGCCGCCCCAGCAGCTTGCCGTTGAGGTACACGACGCCGGCCATGCGGATGCCTTCAAACTCAAGGTGGACACGCTGACCCGGCGCACCGGCGGGCACGCGAAAGTGCTTGCGATACCAGGCAATGCCCGTGGGAAGCTTGTCGATGCTGACCTTGAATGCGGAGTCCTCATTCCATGCATAGGGCAGCGTGACGGGCTTCCATGCCGAGTCGTCAAAGCCGGGCGCCTGGGCGTTGGCGGGATCGCCCGTCTGGACGAGCCATCCTGGATTGAAGTTAAAGCGGCTTCGATGAGGAGCCTGTGCTGGTGAAAGGCCCGAGCCAAAAACAAGAAGGACAGCCAGCACGAACTTAAGCAATACAGTTCTCCCCATTGGTTCAAGCACTAGCGTAGCAGCGCGGAGGCGGCCCAGAGCATCGGGGCTTGCCCGTGGAAGTCGCCCGTACGGCGTTTGCGTGCGAGGTAGTACGCCCGATCCGCAAGCTTGTTCGTGCCTTCGCACACGCTGGTGATGTCATGGTTCTGATCGACATAGCCCACCGTAGCGATCCAGCCGCGCCGCGCCGCAGGACCATACGACGCGGCATCCAGCCAGCCGTTCTTCACGCCCGTGATCATCGCGAAGCTGAACATCGCAGAGCTTGATGATTCAGGCCACGCATCGTCCTGATCGATCAACTGCCGCCACATGCCGTCCTTGCCCTGGTACTTCAGCAGCGCGGCCATCATCTTCTTATAGCCCGCCAGAATCGCAGGCCGCTGTGGATGATCCGCAGGGAGGCTGCGAAGCATCTCAGCCATGCCGGCTGCGACCCATCCATCACCGCGTCCCCAGTAGAAGGGCACATCCTGCGCATGGAAGAAGAGCCCTTTAGGCTGCTGCAGCCTGGCCAGGTACGAGACCATCTCCCTGGCGTCGCGGTCGAGATACTTGCGGTCACCGGTCGCGCGGAAGGCCTCCAACTGCAGGATCGTCAGCATGTACATATCGTCGATCCAGTAGCGTGTCTCGGAGGAAAGGCCATCAGGCTGCGGATTCTCCCACTGCCGGTCCGCCCACTTCTTGCCTTCGGTGAGGAAGCGAGGCTCTTTGGTTTGAAGGCCGATCTCCAGCGGGACGATGCCGAAGATCTCATCGTCCACATGCTTCCGCAGTGGAATGTGCGAGGCCTCAGCGCCGCCCGGCATCAGCGGCTCAAACTTCTTGATCAGCTCCGCGCGGAGTGCGTCGTCATGCGTCAGTTGCGCGAAGGTCAGCGCACCGTACCAGCTTGCAGCTTCCGAGTAGTGGATGGTCGCCGTGTACTGGTGGGGGCTGGTCACGAAATGTTCCGAGAGCGCCTTGCCCACCTCTGCAGGCGAGGTACCCTGCGGCCAGTTGTTGAAGTAGTCTGTCTGTGCGCCCGCCACCACCGCGCCCGAAGCAAGGATCAATCCCGCAGCCAGGCCTGTCAGCCTTCGTCCCATACTCATCATTCGTATCCCTCGTCTTTTGTTTCCCATGAAGCATACCGCCGCGCGTGGGCGCTTGTCGCGTCTTCTATTTCAAATAAAGAACTGTTTCTTTTCGGCCTTGGCTGAGGCTTGGTAAGGCTGTCCCCGCCGCACAGGGTATGATGGCAGACGCTGAACCCGCTTTCGTTCAGCCGGTAACCATGGCCATGTCATCCGCTCGTTCGCTCCGACTTTCGCTTGCACTTCTCGCCGTATGCTCGCCGCTGCTCGCGCAGACTCCGTTGGAAAGCCAGAAGCAATCCGCGCAGGAGGGTGCGCAGGCTCCGGGGCATGGAGGCTCCGGGACCGCCGGCATCTTTCCGCCCGTGCTTGATTCCGCCAAGCGTCCTATCACCGCGGGCGGCACGGTCAAGACTGGCCCCATTGTGTTTGCGGACATCGCCCAGAAGGCCGGGCTGACAAGCTGGCACCACACCATGGGCTCGCCGGAGAAGCGCTACATCATTGACACGCTTGGTTCCGGCGTCGCGCTCTTGGACTACGACAATGATGGCTGGCTGGATATCTACCTCGTCAACGGCAGCACCGCGCCAGCGCTCGCAGGCAAACAGCCCTCACCGCACGCTGCGCTCTTCCACAACAACCATGACGGCACCTTCACGGACGTGACCGCGAAGGCCGGCGTGGCGAACGATCGCTGGGGCATCGGCGTGGCTGTCGGGGACTACGACAACGATGGCTGGCCGGACCTGTACGTCACCAACTTTGGCGGTAACCGGCTCTTCCACAACAATCATGACGGCACCTTCACGGATGTGGCCGTCAAGGCGGGCGTGGCGCTCGGCAACTGGAGCACCGGCGCAACCTGGGGCGACTACGACGGCGACGGCAAGCTTGATCTGTTCGTCCCCGGCTACGTCCACTATGACCTCAAGAATCAGTCCGGTGACGCCACCGTTCCGCTGACCTTCTGCCAGTATCGCGGCGTCAAGACCATGTGCGGTCCGCGCGGTCTCCCTGGCGAGTCCGATCATCTCTTCCACAATAACGGCGATGGCACCTTCACCGACGTGAGCGAGAAGGCCGGCGTCAGCGACAAATCCGGCTACTACGGGCTGGCCTCCGTCTTCATCGACGTCAATAACGACGGCCGCGCGGACCTGCTCGTGGCCAATGACTCCACCCCGAATTATCTCTATCTCAACCAGGGCAACGGCACGTTTGAGGACGTCTCCTACGCCTCCGGCTACGCGCTCAACAAGGATGGCCGCGAGACTGCGTCGATGGGCATTGCGGTGGCGGACTACCGCAACAACGGCCTCATCGATATCTACAACACCACCTTCTCAGACGACTATAAGCCGCTGTACCGCAACGACGGCGACGCCAACTTCACCGACATCAGCTACGAGACCCACATCTCTGAGTTGACCATCCCGTTCCTCGGCTGGGGTACTGCGTTCCTCGACTACGACAACGACGGCTGGCGCGATCTGCTGGAAGTCAACGGCCACGTCTACCGCAACGCCGATACCAACAACTGGGGCACCACCTGGGCGCAGCGTCCGCTGCTGTTCCACAACGTCGCAGGCAAAAGCTTTGACACGGTTCCGGCGGTCGAGGGCACCGGCCTGGCTGCCGCCATGACCTCGCGCGGCCTGGCTGTGGGAGACCTCTTCAACGATGGCCGTACGGATGCGGTCATTAATAACCTGGACGCGGCTCCGGCGTTGTTGCGCAACGTGGACAACGATAAGCACCACTGGGTCGCCTTCCGCCTTACTGGTGGCCCGAAGAGCCCACGCGACGCCATCGGCGCAACGCTTTACCTCACTGCCAACGGCATGAGGCAGCGTGCGGACATCTTCTCCGGCGGCAGCTTCGCTTCCACCTCCGATATGCGCCCGCACTTCGGCCTGGGCAGCGCGACTACGGTTGAGAAGCTTGAGGTTCATTGGCCCAGCGGACTCAGGGAGCAGTTTGCCGTTCCCACCATCGACCAATTTCAATCGATCACGGAAGGGAAGGGAACGGAGATTGCGAAGCCGACCACCGTGCCGGACTCGAAGTAGCCGCCTCCACCTTTTGGTGGAGGACAACCGTCCCCATGATCCCATAGAATTCGCCAGTTAGCTAAAGCTGCTGTCCGTACCGATCGTCGTGAGCCAAGCCATCCGCAATCCGTCTCCAACTCGTTCCCGGCTCCTCGGTCTCTTCGCCGTACTGACGGTCGCCATCCTCTCTCTGTCTATGCCGCACGGAGTGCGCGCAGGCTCAGAGAACGATGCTGCCGCAGACGCGCGCAAGGCCTACAGCGCCAAGGAAGCCAAGGCCTACACCTACAAGTTCGATTCGACGAAACCGTTTCTCCCTTCGAACATGCAGACGGATACGGGCGAGTTCATCGACCCCAAATCCTTCCCCACGGCGCAGTACTGCCAGCACTGTCACCAGGCCGCGCATGCTCAGTGGCGTCAGTCCGCGCACGCCAACTCCAACCGCGTCCCGTACTACCTGCGCAACGTGAACCTGCTCATCGCGGAGAAGGGAATCAGTTTCTCTCGCCACTGCGAGGGTTGCCACGATCCCGTCGCGATGGCTGCAGGAGCGATCACGGATGGCGCGCCGCGTAAGCGTCCGTACGACCAGGACGGCGTTACCTGCATGGTCTGCCACTCCATCAAGAGCGTGGACACGCGCGGCACTGGCAGCTATGTTCTCGCGGAGCCCGCGGTGCTGGTCGACGAGACCGGCCAGCCCATCCACCGGCCTGTGTCCGATGGCGAGATACTGTCCCATCTGGACCGCCACTCCGCCGCAGTCATGAAGCCGCTCTACAAGACCCCCGAGTTCTGCTCCACCTGCCATAAGGCCGCGCTGCCGCATCAGCTCAACGACTACAAATGGCAGCGCGCCATCTCGCTCTATGACGAGTGGCAGAACTCCTCCTTCGCCAAAGAATCGCCGCTGCCGTTCTACAAGAAGGACGTGGTCTCCACCTGCCAGACGTGCCACATGCAGCGTGAGGATCTTGGTTCAGCGTCAGACTCCGGCGCGAAGAAGAACCAGCTTGTCTCGCATCGCTGGCTCGGCGCGAACACCGTCATTCCGCAGATCTATCACTATCCCGAGCAGGGCGAGAAGGTTACTGCCTTCCTGCAGAATGCAGTGTTCAACGTAGACCTCTTCGCGCTCGAGCCTGAGGCTACCGCATCCGGTCAGCCTGCGCTGATCGCACCGCTCGGCATGTCAGCTTATACGCTGACGCCCGGCCAGCGAGTCACCGCCTCCGTTGTCATCCAGAACAAGGGCAACGCCCACTCGCATGTGCCGGAGCAGCGTGACATGTACGAGTCCTGGGTTGCCTTCACGGTGAAGGACGCCGCCGGCAAGACCATTGCGGAGAGCGGGTTCATCCAGCCTGGCGGTGAGCTTGATGAGTCTGCACATAGCTTCACCAATCGCCTGATCAACAAGCAGGGAGGCATCAACAGCCTGCACCAGGTTTGGGATAATCGAGTCGTCGCGTACAACAACACCATTCAGTCTGGCCGCTCGCAGTTGATCCGTTACGCCTTCACGATGCCGAAGAGTGGCCCCGTTACGGTCACTGCAGCCGTTCGTTATCGCCGCTTCGACCAGCACTTTATTGACTTCGGCATGAGCATGCCCGCAGGGCAGCACTATCAGCAGCCCATCGTGGATATGGTGTCTACTACCCGCACCTTTGCAGTCGGCGTGAATTCCGCCATCAAGCCTCTGCCCAACGAGAATCCGGAGTGGATGCGCTGGAACAACTACGGCATCGGCCTACTGGACGCTCAGCAGTACGCCGGCAGCGTCGCGGCCTTTGAGCACGTGGCGAAGCTCCGCCCGGACTACCCCGATGCGCCCACCAACATCGGCCTCACCTACATCCAGTGGGAGAAGTACGACGAGGCCATGCCTTATATTGAAAAGTCTCTCGCGCTTGGCAAAGATAACGCCCGGGCCCTGTACTATCGGGCCCTTGTCGAGCGCAATCAGGGTCAGGTTGACGAAGCAATCGTCGATCTGCAGAAGGTGGCAGCCCAGTTTCCGCGTTCCAGAGATGCACACCGGGAGCTGGGCTTCTCCTACTACCAACAGCATAAGTACCCGCTTGCCCGCGCCGAGTATGAGACCGTCCAGTCGATCGATCCCGATGATCTGGCCGCGCACTATAACCTTGCAATCCTCTATCGCCGCCTGGGTCTCAAGGACAAGGCCACCGAACAGGCCGCCTACTTTGCGGACCAGAAGGACGATCCCACCGCGAGCGTCTACGCGCTGGAGTACCTGCGCAAACATCATGAGATCGCGCAGGAGTCCGTCCCATGGCACGTCCACGATCTCGACCACAAGGGTAAGGACGAGCCGCTCCCGGCCACCGCTGCGTCGGCTTCCGCTACCATGGCTGTCCTTCACCGCCTGGAAGCGCCGGAGCTTTTGCCTGACCCCACCGCCCAGGGCGGGCTCCACTAAACTGAACTCGTGCTGACTCCTTTCAAATCGATCCTGAACGTCTGTCTCGCGCTGACCTCAGTCTTTGCGGCACGCCTCCTGGTCTCTTCCGCCACAGTCCACGCCGACTCGACCTCCGTCCGCCGCGGGGCTGAATTATTTGCAGAGAACGGCTGCGCGCACTGCCATGGCACCAACGGCATCGGCGGAGGCAAAGGGCCGGACCTGAATAACGTCGCTCACCATATGAAACCAAAAGAGATAGCGACTCAGATCCATGATGGAGGCAAAAATATGCCCCCTTACGGCGACGCTCTCAGCGATCAACAGGTGGCAGATCTGATTGATTATCTTCACTCAAAACGCCGCTAAATGAGCCTCTACTGCGATCTTTGAGACAATCCTCGCCCTTCAAACTGCATCCAAACTCCTCAGCAGCAACGGTCTTGTCCGCACTCTTTCGCCTTTTGAAAAAGTTGCGGACGACATACCGATCAGCACCGTGTTTGACCTGAACATGAGCGGCAACCAGCCGCTGAGGAAGAGACGACCATGCTCAAGAAACTGGCAGTCGCAACACTATTCGCCTCCCTTTTGCCCCTCGCATCGCAGGCCCAGATTGCGATCCGTATTGGGCCACCGGCGCCCGTCGTCGAGCACTACGGGCCACCCCCGCATCCCGGCTATGTATGGCAGGGTGGATATCATCGCTGGGATGGTAACCGGTATGCATGGACCCCCGGCCACTGGGGCCGTCCGCCACGTCCCGGCGCGGTGTGGGTGCCTGACGCCTACGATCATCGCGGCGATGGATACCACTATCACGCGGGTTACTGGCGCTAAACCTTAAATCGATCTCAACCGGCGTACCAGTCCTATTGGGCTGGTACGCCGATCTTTATTGCACCAGCTTGCCTTTGCCTTCAACGAACTCGACCATCCGATCCACTCCCGCAACCGTAAACACTTCGGATTCGCCATTAGGCCAGCGGACCGTTACATCCGCCACATGCATCTCTGCCCCCAGCCCAAAGTGCAGTCGGAGATCGTTGGAGCTGTTATAGCTCGAGCCGCTCCGCACCTCATCCACCCAACTCCGCTTCGTACCCCGCACCACCACACGCCCGCCGATCCCATCCCGGTTCGACTTAGTGCCGGTGAGCTTGATCCCAAGCCAATGATTTGTGTTCTTCGCCTCATTCACCAGCAGCATCGGACGGTCGCTCAGATTGTTTACGATAGCCTCAAGCCGCCCATCGTTCCACAGGTCAGCGATCGCTAGCCCACGCCCCGCCATCGGCTCCGTCATGCCTGGCCCCGCACCCTTCGACACATCCTTGAACTTGCCATTGCCTTGATTCCAGTAAAGAAAACGAGGCTCCCGATAAGCCGCGCCCAGCTTGGCTGAATCAACCTCCGGGTACACATGCCCGTTCACCACGATCAGGTCCGGATACCCATCGTTATCGACGTCCGCGAACATCGCTCCCCAGCCCAGCGCATCGGAGTTGATCCCTAAGCCCGCAGCGAAGGTCTCATCCGTATACGTGCCGTCGCCGTGTGACTTGTAGAGGGTGGCCGTGTCGTCGGAGAAGTTCGTCTTGAAGAGGTCGAGGTGCCCGTCGCCGTCATAGTCCGCAGCCGTCGCGCCCATGCCCGCCTGCTCGCGCCCATCCTCATTGAATGCCACACCCACATCCGCTGCGACATCCGTGAACGTCCCATCATGATTGTTCCGGTAAAGGATCGAAGGTGTCGAATCACACGCCATGTAGATGTCCGGCCAGCCGTCTTCGTTATAGTCCAGCGTGGTGACGGAGAAGCAGTAGTGCCCAGCCGTCTTCTCGATCCCTGCCGCCTTACTGACGTCTGTGAACTTTCCCCCGCCGTCATTATGGAAGAGGATATTCGGCGCACTCGGCAACCCACGCGGCCCACACATCACGGGTGACCCCTTCCACATGCAACCCGCGTCCGCACCCGGCGCAGGAGTCTTGGCCAGGTCGAAGTGAACGTAGTTCGCGATCACCAGATCCAGCTTGCCGTCGCGGTCATAGTCGACGAACGCACACCCCGTTCCCCACTCCTTGCCGCTCCCCGCCACGCCCGCAGCCTCAGCAACCTCCTTGAAGCTTCCGTTGCCGAGATTATGAAACAGCCGGCCCTTGCCATAGCCCGTCACATAGATGTCGTCGAACCCATCGTTGTCATAGTCCCCAACGCAAGCGCCCTGCCCCCAGCCGGTCGAGACCATGCCTGCCTTCGCAGTCACATCGGTAAACGTGCCGTCATGGTTGTTGTGTAGGAGATGATTGCTCGCCGCCGTCTTGCCCGCGGAGCCCAGGTCAGTCCCGTTCACCAGGAAGATATCCGGCCAGCCATCGCGGTCATAGTCGATGATTGCCACGCCCGACCCCGTAGCCTCAACGATGTACTTCTTGTGTTCCTCGCTGCCGTTGACGTTGCGAACCGTGATGCCGGCCTTAGCCGCAACATCGACAAACCACGCCGGCGTTGGGTGCTCCGCGCTGGCCGGATACACCTGCTGAGCCTGCACACCCACAGCCAGCAGCAAAAATAAGAGAAGCATCTTCACTTCTTCACGCCGTCCATCGCCATCGTCTTCAACACCTTGCCACCCTCTTCAATGACGTATAGCTTATTCGCCGCAAGCCCCGTCAACGTATCCTTCGCGCCTGACGGCCAAGCCAACTCTACATCCGCCGTCTTCGCCCCATCCAACCCAAAGTGAATCCGCAGATCGTTCTGCGAGTAGTAGCTCCCCCCACTCCGCACCTCATCGATCTGCCTGAGCGGCTGCTTCCCCATGCCACTTTTATCCTGCGCCGCAGTAGCCGCAATCACGGTGATGCGCGTGCCAATCCCCGCGCGGTTGCTCTTCTTCCCCACCACCCGGATCTTGATCCAGTTCCGAGCTACGGTGGAATCACACCGCAGCAACTGGGGCAGGGAATTGACGCAGTTCACCACCACATCCATGTCCCCATCGTTATCAAAATCCCCGAACGCACACCCCCGCGCGGCCACGGCATCGGTCATGCCATTTCCAGCCAGGTTCGTTACTTCCTCAAACTGTCCATTGCGCAGATTCCGATAGACATACTTGTGCTCTGCATACGGCGCGTCCAAATGTGACCCATCGACCTCCGGGTAGACATGGCCATTGGAGATGAAGATATCCAGCCAGCCATCGTTATCCAGATCCACGAACCCCACGCCCCATCCGAGATAACGCGTATTCACCCCAAGCCCGGACAGATACGTGTGATCCTCAAACGTCCCATCGCCCAGGTTCTGGTACAGCGAATCCGTATCTCCTGCAAAGTTCGTCTTCACGATATCCAGCAGCCCATCGCGGTTGAAATCACCAACCGCCACACCCATGCCCGCCTGCGGCTTGCCGTCAGGCGAGTACGCAATCCCAGCCTCGATCGCCGTATCCTTGAACGTGCCATCCTTCTGGTTCTGGTAGTACGTCGCCGCGGTCGAGTCGTTCGCGACATAGATATCCGGCCAGCCATCGTTGTCCAGATCGGCGACGGTGACGCTCAGTCCATACGTCCCGATCGTCCCCCACATCCCGGCCTTCTCGCTGACGTCGGTGAAGGTCCCATCCCCATTGTTCCTGTAGAGAATGTTCTTCCCGCCTTCGAGCCCCGGCGGTCCGCAAGCCACCTGCATCCCCTTGTACGCGCAGCCCGCTGCCTCCGGCAGAGGAGCCGTCTTGATATCGAAGTCGATATAGTTCGCCACAAACAGATCGAGCTTGCCGTCCTTGTCGTAGTCCACAAACGCGCAGCCCGAGTTCCATCTCATCTTGCTCTGCGTCAGCCCCGCCTTCGTCGTCACATCGGTAAATGTGCCGTCGCCGTGGCTCTTGTAGAGGATGTTCTGCCCGTAGTACGTGACGAATAGATCGTTCAGCCCATCGTTGTCATAGTCGCCGACGCAGCAGCCCTGCCCCCACCCGGATCGGGTCATCCCGCTCTTAGCCGTGATGTCCGTGAACGTGCCGTCGCGGTTGTTCTTGAACAGATGACTCACCGGCTCCTGACCCTTGGCGAAGCCTTCCAGCCGAGTCCCATTCACCAGAAACAGATCCAGCCAGTCGTCATGGTCGAAGTCATAGAACGCGACGCCGCAGCCGGTCGTCTCCAGCAGATACCTGTTCTTGTGCTCGCCCCCATAGATCGTCTTCGTGGTCAGCCCGCTCTGCTTCGCGACATCCACAAAGCTGTACCCCAGCGGAGTCCCCGTCACCGGGGAAGCCACCCCCTTAGGCGCCGGCCGAGGCTTCGTGTCATACGTCGGCCTCGCCCCAACCTGCTGCGCGACCTCTTGCGCTCCCGCAGGCCACGCGAGCTTCAGCACATCCTCAAGCGTCAGCACTACAGCCGTGCGCGAAAGCGACTTGATCAATCCACGTCTCGTCCAGATCACCGCTCCACACTCCTTCGCGTCCACCCAATCTTAGTGCAGGTTCTCGAGCTTCGGTTCGCTCGCCGTTTGCAGCTTTTGTGCGGTGGACGTCTCGCGGCTTGCATCCTCCGTCCGACCCATCGTCCGGTAAGCCTGCCCCAGCAGCGAGTGCGTCATATAGTTCGCCGGGTCCATCTTCACCGCACGCTCCAGGTATGTCGTCGCACCCAGTGCATCACCCTGCTTCAGCATCGTCTTACCCAGCAGGATGTATGGCCCAGTGGAGTTCGGTTCCAGCAATACCGCCTCCTGCAGACTCGCTTGCGCGTCCGTATACCGGGCCGCACGGCCATACGCATCCCCCAGCCGGTCATAGACGCTCGGCTCCAGCGGGTTTGAGATCTTCTCCTTCTCAAACTGCGCGATTGCCTCCTCCAGATGATTCCCCGCCAACGCAATCTCCCCCAGCAACGCATGAGCGAGCGGCAGTCCCGGCTGCAACGCCAGCGCCTTCTCCGCGAACCCCTGTGCCACTGGCAGATACTCCCGCCTCAGCAGCATCCGAGCCGCCAGCAGATACGCCCCCGCCCCATCCGGCTCCATCCCGAACTGCGCTGCAAACGCATGCCGCGCATCGTCGTACTTGCGCGTGTCGATATAGCAAAGCGCCAGGACATAGTTCGGATCGGCCTTTCGGTCGCCTCCGTTCGCCTTGCCCTTCGACCCCTCGAGCAACGGAATCGCGTCCGCTGGCCGTCCCAGCCGGAACAACGTTAGCCCCCGCATCTGCGCGGACTCCACATCGCCCTTGTCCTCCACCAGCGCATCCGCAAACGCGGTGTCGGCCTCTCGCAACTTCCCTTGTGCGAACAAAGCGAGCCCTTCCATCCGGCTGAGCCCCGCCATCCGGTAGCCGGCGGCCCCCGGACCCGCCGTTCGCAGGGAGACAATCCGCTGCAAAGCCTCATCCGCATGCCCCGTATCGATCTGCTTCCGAAGGCCCCGCAGCGTCTCCGCCTCAGCCGTCGTTGCAGAGGCTCCCTGCGCCGCCGCAGCTGGCCGGACCTGTAGGCCCTTTGAATCCGTGCTCTGTGCAAGCACCCCGAAACCGCCTCTGATACAGAGCAGCCCCACCAACACCCACTTCATCTTCTCGATCGTCACGTAGCCCAAACTCAAAGCCTCAATCTTCCTTCGCTTCAGAAATCACGGTACCAAATAAAAAGCGGGAGAGCAGAATCGCTCTCCCGCAGTTCGACGTGTTTCGCTGGTTAGAACTGAAGGCGGCCCGAGAACTGTAGCTGCCTTGGGTTGGAGGAGGAGTTCGGGAACGGTCCGGAGCCGATTGCGCCGCCGTTCTCGATGTTGCCATTGGGCGTTCCGAAGTTGATGTGGTTGAACGCGTTGTAGCCGTCCGCCCGCAGTTGGAAGACCGTACCTTCGTGGATAGTGAAGCTTTTCTGTACGGAAAGGTCCGTGTTGAAGAAGTGCGGTCCGAAGGCAGTATTGCGGCCAACATTACCGAACGTATTCAAACCCGGAGCGGTGAAGGTGCCTTGTCCAGGAGAAGAGAAGACGTTGTCGGCTGCGTTATGCGCGAACGCCTGGTAGAACGTGAGGTTCTGACCGGGAAGCCCGCTCTGCTGCGAGTGGAAGTTGTTGATGTCTCCGCTCACATAGCACGGTGCGCCACTGACGTTGGAGCCCGTGCAGTTGTTGTAGCTGAGGGTGTATGGCAAACCACTGGAATAATTGATGACCGGGCTGATCTCCCATCCACCCACAATCTGGTTCACGATTCCGTTCGAGTGATTCAGGAACTGCTTGTGTGCACCGAAGGGAAGCTGGAGGAGCCCGTAGACGATGACCTGCTGCTGACGCAGAGCAGCCGTCACGTCCACGAACCACCGCACGATCCCATGTGGAATAGCCGGTCGCTTCACTGATCGCTTTCTGCCAGGCGTAGCTTACGTTGAGGGAGTAGCCATGGGACAAGTTCTTGGTGATCGTAGCCTGCATGGCGTTGTAGTGCGTGTCCATGTCATCGCCAAGGTATTTGATCCCATTCGTCCAGCCGCAACCGCCGTTGGCCGCATTGATGCCGCCAGCCGCTGCGTAGTTGACATCGGAGCAAGCAGGGAGCTTCACACCGTAGTACCGCTGAAGATAGTTGACGTTAGATGTTCCATTGTTTGCGCTGATACCAGTCGCAACCGAAGGATCGTAGTGAAGTGCCTGACCGTTGATGCTGTACTGCGCCGGCAGGAAATCACCTGGTTCGTTCGGATTCGTCTGCTGACCGGACTGGTCGCCCAGCGTATGGGTTCCCTTGTTGGCGACGTAAGCCAGGGTCGTAGACCAGCTTGATCCAATGGCCTGTTGTACGGCCATGTTCCAGGCATCCAGGGTCGGAAGCCGTTCAGTGGTCGGACGGGCGAATGAGCTGACTGCGTTGCCCGGATTGGGCAACTGACCGCTCGCCGGGGAGGTGATGAACGTTGGGTTGCTCGGACCTTGCGCCAAGGTAAACGCGTAGTTGGTGTTAGTCGCGCTATCGCCGCCGGGAGCCACAAGTGACTGCCCTGCGAGAACCGGAAGGTTCTGTGTCGCCGCATGTCCGAAGACAGAGCCGAAGACGCCGATATCGAAGCTACGACCGTATCCCGCGCGAATCACGGTACCCGGCTTCGCCTCCCATGCCACGCCAAGGCGCGGGTTGAAGGCATACTTGGGTGCTGCAATGTTCATGTCGCTTGCGACACTGCCCACACCCGCAACCTGGAGGTAGCCGGTCGCAAGGTTGAGCAGGGAGCCGTTGGAAGGCGCGTTGATGGTTTCAGGCGCGTAGTACTCGTACCGCAGCCCAAGGTTCAATGTGAGGTTGGACTTCGCACGCCACGTATCCTGCGCGTAGCCGAACGCACGCTTCTGGAACTCCTTGGCGTTTGTCGAAGTGCTCACAAACCGGCCGAACGTCGGAACCTCGCCCAGGGCGAAGGTTGCAAAGCTCAGGCCGTTGCTGCCGGATCCATCGCCGGTCGGGCCGGTGCCGATATTGAGGGCGCCGGTACGATCCGTGTCAGACGGGACACGCAGGTTGCGTGCATAGCGCAGGTCGACGCCGAACTTGACCGCGTGGTTTCCGAGCGTCTTGGTCCAGTTGTTTGCCAGTTGGTACTGATCCTCATGCTCCGTCAGCGGGCAGTTGCAATGCGTGAAGCCAAGCCCCTGACCATAGACGGAAGAGTTGTTGCTGTTGCCATAGGATCCCGGGTCGGCGAGGAAGAAGCCAGGCGCACCGCTTGTGATGATATCGCCCTTGTTCAGGTTTGGAATGCCAAGCAGCGTCGCGTACTGAACGCCTTCGTCATATTTGTGCGTCGTGATGTTGTAGCGGAAGTATCCAAGACGAACGTCGAAGACCAGCTTGGAGTTGACCGCTACGTCTACACCCGCCGCTGCGCTGGTGTTCTTACCCTGTGACGAGCCGGAATAGCCATTGAGCCCGAAGCCCTTGCCGCCGGCCTGCCCGAAGATCGGCGAACCGCTCAGAAGGTCGGTGAAGCGGCTGAAGCGTCCGAAAGCGTGAATGCTCTGGCTGAGCGAGTAGTCCACACGAACGTCGTACTGATCGTCGTTCAGACTGCCCTGTCCGCTGGCTGCATAGTTGTTGACCAGGCCCCCGAGGCTTCCTGCTGTGTTCGGCTTGTAAACCGAAAGCTGCTTCAGGAAGGCCAGGAACTGCGGCGAAAGGCGACCGTTCGGGATGATGCTGTTCGGGAAGGGGCAACCGTTCCCAGTGGAGTTGTCGAAGATATACGCGACGCCCGTTCCGCAGGCAGCGGTATTCTTCGTGTTCGCTTTGCCGAACTGCTTCGTATACTCGCTGAAGTCGCAGCCCGTGCCGCTCAGGCAGCTCGTGTAGACCAGATTCGTTGGAACGGTCTCCAGATTGGCCAGACCGACCTTCTGCCGAACGCCCTGATAGTCCAGGAAGAAGAACAGGCGATCCTTGAGGATGGGACCACCCAACGATCCGCCGAACTGATTCTTCAACCCACCCGGGAACGGGTTGGTCGCTGTGAGGCTGGACCGTGGCTGAGTAAAGGGATCTGTAGCCAAGTTCGCGTTGCTCTCGCGATAGTCAAAAGCCGAACCGTGGAACTTGTTTGAACCGGACTTCGTCTGCACCGTTACGACCGACGAAACAGCTTTACCGAACTCGGCGTCGAAGTTCTGCGTCGTGATCTTTGCTTCAGAGAGCGAATCGACGTTCGGGTTGATGACGATGATTCCAAGCAGGGGATCCTGGTTATCCGTTCCATCCAACTGGTAGGAAACGCCGGCAAACGCCTGTCCATCGACTTCAATCTGCTTGGACCCCTGGGGGTTTTCGCTGGCTGCGTGACCCCAGCCAAGCTGCTGCGCACCCGGAAGCAGAAGCTGAAGATTCGTGAAGTTACGATCCGGGATTGGAAGCTCCACAATCTCCTGAGCGCTGAAGGTCGTCGCGACGTCCGCACGATCCGCCTTCAACTGGGGAACCTGGTCTGCGTTGACCTCAATCGTTTGGTCTGCAGCGCCGATCTCAAGCGCCGCGGTGACCTTCGTCGCCGTATCCGCGAACAAGGTGATCTGTGTCTGCTGGAAGGTTTTGAAGCCGGTCGCCGCGACCTTGACGGTATATACGTCGGGGATAAGGTGATCTGCCGTAAACTCGCCCGAATCGTTGCTCTTCAGGGTCACGCTTGTGCCCTTGGCCAAGTCCGTTACGGTAACCGTTGCATTCGGAACTGCGGCACCCGTTGAGTCGGTCACGTTTCCGTTGATCGATCCGAAGATTGCCTGCCCAAATGCCGGAGCCACCAGCAGCAAACCCGTTGCTGCCAGGGAAGCGCCCCTCCGGAATTGCTTGAATAATGTTGTCATTGCCACTCCTCCAAAAATTGCTGCCATGTCGCGGTCAGAATCGTTCGTCCTCAAACCGTCCTCGAAGAACGTCGTTCAGTCTCCAAGCCGGCGTGCATGGCTTGGGTTCCTATCGTTTCAACGGGGGAAAAAGGGCCTGTCTGTTTGCGTTGAGAACACTACCGGCAGGAGGACGGCGATGTCAACCTTTTTGTGGAGAGGAACTTCTTCAAGAAACATGCAAGCTGTCATGACAGCTTTCCATCCTCCCGAAATCCATAGAAAGTAAAGATAAAGTGGCCGGACCACACGGATTTTCATATCATTCCACAGCTCAGGGCAGGTTCTCGCCCAGCCCTTTCGCGGGAAACCTGTTATGACAAAGCCGAGCCACCCGTCTCCACCAAATGGTATAGTCCTCTCCGTAGCTTTCGGAGGACTTTCATGCACCATTCCACGACCCGGCCAGCCCGTTTCCGAGCCCTTGCGCCCCTGTTCGCAGCACTCATTCTCGCCGCCTCGGCGTCTCTTCCGGCCCCGGCCCAGACGGTCCCGGTCAACATCGCCGCGCCCGTCACCTCGGACGTCTGGTGGAAGCACGCCGTCGTCTATGAGATCTATCCCCGCTCCTACCAGGACTCCAACGGCGACGGCCTCGGTGATCTCAACGGCATTACCCAGCGCCTGCCCTATCTCCAATCCCTCGGCGTGGATGCCATCTGGATCGCACCCATGTACCCATCGCCCCAGGTCGACTTCGGCTACGACATCTCGAACTACGAGTCCGTCGACCCGCAGTACGGCACTCTTGCCGATATGGACAAGCTCATCGCCGCTGGCAAGCAGCACAACATCCGCGTCGTCCTGGACATGGTCCTCAACCACACCTCGGACAAGCACCAGTGGTTCATCGACTCTGCCAGCTCCCGCACCAATCCCCGCCACAACTGGTACGTCTGGAACGACGGCATCCCCGCCGACGGCCCCGGCGTCACCGCCTACCAGAAGAAGTATGAGCATGAGGACCTGAACGGCAAAAAGGTCGTCCCACCCAACAACTGGACCTCCGGCTTCGGCGGCTCGGCCTGGGAGTGGGTCCCTGCCGTCCACCAGTACTACTACCACTTCTTCTACATCCAGCAGCCGGACCTCAACTGGCGCAACCCTGAGGTTGAGAAGGCAGCCTTCGGAGCCATGCGCTTCTGGCTCGACCGTGGCGTAGCCGGGTTCCGCCTGGACGCCATCCCCACCCTCTTTGAAGATCCCAAGCTGACCAACGCACCGGAGCTCGGTGGCCTCAACAAGCAGGGCGATCCCAACCTGAGCGACAAGTACCAGTCCAATCTGCCTGAGGTTCACGACGTCATCCGCCGCATGCGGGCGATGGTCGCCTCCTACGCCGGCAACCGTGTCCTGATCGGCGAGACCTACCTCCCCGATACCGCCGCTCTCGTCCCCTGGTACGGAGGAGAAAAGCTGAATGAGCTCCAGCTCCCGATGAACATGCTCGTGGGCTTCCACGGCGACCACGACAAGCTCAACGCAGCATCCTTCCGCACTCGCATTGAAGAGGCGGAGAATATCCTCCCCGGCTCCCAGCCTCTCTTCGTCTTTGACAACCATGACAACGTCCGGTCTTGGGAGCGTTATGGCGATGGTGTCCACAATGAAGCCATAGCCCGCACCATCGCTGCCGTTCTCTACACCTCACGCGCCACCGCCATGACCTGGGAAGGTGCGGAGATCGGCATGGTCACCACCACGCCCACCCGCAAGGAAGACGTGAAGGACCCCATCGGCATCACCGGCTGGCCCAACGAGAAGGGCCGCGATGGCGAGCGCACCCCCATGCAGTGGGATACCTCAAAGAACGCCGGCTTCTCCACCGCCGATAAGACCTGGCTCCCCGTTCCTCCCAACTACAAGACCATCAACGTAGCCACGGAAGAGAAGGAACCGGACTCGCTGCTCAACTGGAACAAGAAGCTGATCGCGCTGCGCCGTTCCAACCGCGCCATGCATGACGGCGGCCTCACCATGCTCAACCCCAACGACCCCAGCGTCCTCTCCTGGCTGCGCAGCACCGCACCCGGACAACCCGCCGTCGTCGTCGCCATGAACATGTCGGCCGAGCCGAAGACCATCTCGCTCGATCTCTCCACAACCGGCTTCAAGGGCAAGACCGTCAAGACTCTTCTGACAGACCAACCCTCCCTCGCCAACACCTCAACCGTCACCAACATCACCCTCCCACCCTTCGCCTCCTGGATCGCACAAATCCAGTAGCTGAACATAAACTGGGTGCCCCATCCTCGGCGCAGTCTCATCGCGACAGGGTGGGGTATCGTTTGCGGTAGCAAACGATGCACTCCGCCGTAGCAGTACAATCTCGAAGCATTCCACGAGACCCACTCATGCCCAAACTCTTCCTCGCAACAATCCTCCTCACCACCTCCGCCATCGCTCAGGCGACCCTCCAGCCCGCCCCCGCTCCACCCTCCACAGACATCCACGCCTACATCGCCAACGGCTGGCAGACCCTCTCCCGCTCCATGGTCGAGTGCAAATCAGTCGTCGACCCCAAGGTCACCACGACCCCCATCCTTTACCTCCCCGCCGGCCTCCCCACGCCACCGGAGGTCACCGCGATGCAGCAGCAGTGCCACGTAGAGGTCCGCAGCCTCCCGCACAAGATCAAGGACCTCGGCGACCTACGCCCCTCCGAACTTCCCAAGGAAGGCCTCCTCTATCTCCCCAAGAAATACGTTGTCCCCGGCGGCCGCTTCAATGAAATGTACGGCTGGGACAGCTACTTCATCCTCCTCGGCCTCGTCCACGATAAGCAGTTGGATCTCGCCCGAGGCATGGTCGAGAACTTCTTCTTCGAGATTGAAAACTACGGCGCCATCCTCAACGCCAACCGCACCTACTTCTTCACCCGTTCGCAGCCCCCGTTCCTCAGCAGCATGATCCGCGAGGTCTACGAAGCTCCCGGCGCACCGCAGGACCCCAAGTGGCTCGCCCATGCCTATGACATGGCCCGCCGCGACTATGCCCTCTGGACCTCGCCCGCTCACCAGGCAGGCTCCACCGGCCTTGCCGCCTACCACGACCTCGGCGAAGGCCCCGTCCCCGAGATGGCAGACGACTCCGCCTACTACCCCGACGTCATCCGCTACCTCGAAGCCCATCCCGACTCCGACCAGCAATACCTCGTCCCCGACTCCTCCGACCCCGCCACCGTAGCCCGTACCTCCTGCGACACGCAGATGTCCAAGGTCTGCGCCGCTGCCGTCGTCGACGGTCACCGCCTCTCCGCCGCCTACTTCCGCGGCGACCGCGCCATGCGCGAATCCGGCTTCGACACCACCTTCCGCTTCGGCACCTTCTCGGGCTCCACAGACCACTACGCCCCGGTCTGCCTCAACGCTCTCCTCTTCAAGTACGAACAGGACATGGCTCATCTCGCCACCCTTCTCCATCGCCCCGCGGAGGCTGCCTCATGGAAGGCCCGCGCAGAGATCCGCCACCAGGCCATCGACAAGTTCCTCTGGAACCCCGCCGCCGGCATGTATTTTGACTATGACTTCGTAGACCAGCACCGCTCCACCTATCACTACGTGACAACCTTCTACCCCCTCTGGGCTGGCCTCGCCTCGCAGGTCCAGGCCACCGCCGTCCGCAGCCACCTTGCGTACTTCGAGCGTCCCGGCGGCCTCGCCCTCTCGGACGTCACCTCCGGCGTCCAGTGGGATCAGCCCTACGGCTGGGCCCCCACTACCTGGCTCGCAGTCTCAGGCCTCGAGAAGGCTGGCTTCCACGAAGACGCCACCCGAATCGCCAAATCCTTCTCCGCGACGGTGGAGGATAACTTCAAGCGCGACGGCACCATCCGCGAAAAGTACAACGTCGTCAGTGGCTCAGCCAACGTTCAGGTCGCCACCGGCTACAAGTCCAACGTGGTCGGCTTCGGCTGGACCAACGGCGTCTACCTCAAGCTGCAGGACCTCATCCAGCCCACAAAATAACTCGCCTCCCACGTAAGTGCATGACATAATTCACCCAAATGGAACCTACCGCTAATCCTGAAGGCCCCGCCCGCCGAGCCTGGGGCGTCATCCTCGCATGGATCGGCGGCATCACCGCCGTCATCGGCTTCATCGGAACCGTCACCGGCACCTTCACCACTCTCTCGGACCGCCTCCACCGCAACTCCGACTTCGACGCCCAGATCGCCCTGGCTCAGGCCCAGGTCAAGCAGTCCGAGTATCCGCAGGCCGTTCAGACCTACGCCGCCGTCCTTAAGCAGGACCCCCACTACCGCCCCGCCCTCGATGGCCAGCTCCAGACCGTCGAGCACTGGGTCGAAGACTTCCGCGTCCCGCCCCGCGAAGACGAAAAGACCACCGTCACCGCCAGCAATCTGCTCGACCAGATCTTCCCCGTCCTGGACGCAGCGCTGGTCCGCACAAAAGCGCTACAAACCGCAGACATCCAGGCCCACATCGGCTGGGCTCACTGGCTTAATCAGCACATCGCTGAGCGCGAGTTCGGCTCAACCGCAGTAGACAATCTCCACGCCGCCCTTGTCACCGATCCCAACAACGTCTATGCCAACGCCATGCTCGGCAACTGGATGCTCCAAAACCACCAGAGTCTACCCGAGGCCATCCGGCACTTTGACACCGCAGTCGCCACTGGCAAGGAGCGCCCACTCGTCCGCCGATATCAGCTCGCTGCCTACGACAATCTGGACGCCCCGGGAGGCCGCACCGCCATCCTCAAGGCCGTCAGCTCAATGCGCCAGGCCAATGAGCCTCTCGACTCCGAGCGTCGCCGCAATGTCTTCGTCTACTGCTGCCGCCCCGGCACCATCTTTCGTAATGAGCTCGTCGAATCCTTCACCGCCCTTCCGCAGGACGAGTTCTGGCAGACCTATCTCTGGCTTGACGCAGACGACCCCCCGGAAGGCGAGCAGATCCGGCAGCTCAACCGCCGTTACATCCAGGCCTCACTCGCTGAAGTAGCCGGTCACCGCGCGGATGCCCTCACCCAGTTCCGCGCTCTGAAAAAGGACGTTCAGATTCCTGGCACCTCCCTCGACGAACTGGTCGCCGAAGCCATCCAGCGCCTCTCTACCTAAAAGTCACGCAGCTCTCCCACCGGTCATTGCAACAGCACGGCGCTGTCCCCATTCAACGGGGAGCCTATGTCCAGCGACGAGTAGTCGTTCCCGAACGTACTCAACACGTTGACATTGAATTGCAGCGTCTTCGCCACGACGATCGTATAAGCCGAAGAGATCGCACCCACGCCATAGGTCAGCATGGCGTTCGGAAGATAGATCGCACCTTCCAGCTTGCTCCCTGACACCAGGCTCGCAAGGAACACTCCAGTGGAAGTATTGCCGGGGTCCTGAAAGAACAGCACTCCTCCGTACTCGCCGCTGGTGGGCGCAGTCAGTGAGAAGTTACTCAGCCCCAGCGTAGCCGGAGCTGTAATCGAAATTCCCCCCACCGGCCCATAGTTATAAAACGTAACCCCTTGCCCCTGGATATTGGAAAGCAGACTGACGGTCAGGTTCAAACCTCCGGACGGTATCCCTAATAGCCCCGGCCCGGTCTTCAGGATGTACATTCCGGGATTGAACGTCACATTCGTCCCAATGCCTGCCGTTATGGAGATCCCTCCACAGTAGACCCCCGGATTGAACACGTAGTTACCAGCCAGCAGGATGGTCACAGCAGAGGCCGAGCCGTAGTAAGAATTCCCAACCTTGGACCCGCAGGCACCAACCGCAGGCGCCGGCAGGTAGGCCAGCGGATCGGCAGGGGTCGGATTCAAAGCCCCGGTCTGAAGACCGCTGCCCAGGCAAAGCAGCCCGGCCGCGCCCCCATGCACCTTGATGTACGGCGCGGTAAAGCCCAGGCCAAGCAGGCAACTGAAGGCATACGGCGAACTCGATTCAACCACGATCCCGCACTGTGAACTGATCCCCAATCCCACCGCGATCGACATGGCCCCTGCAGCCGTAGGGTCCAGTGCATAGATACAAGCGCCGCCGGGATTCCGCGCTGCCTCTGATCGTGCAGAGATATTGAATTGACTGATTCCCAGCATCTTCATGAAGTAAGTCGGCACGTGTTGCGCCACCTGGACCTCCACATACCCGCGCTTTCCATAGTTCGGGTCCGCAGACCCCATTGCGCACGGCGGAGAGTTGAGCACCAGCGTCAGGTCGTCCGAGCTCGTCGCGCAGTTCAACAGCAGCGGCGTAGCTGGATAGCCATTCTCGATAAAGGAGCTCTGCACCGCCGACTGCATGGCTGGGCAGCTCACCAGGCTTCCACACACACGAATCTCCAGCGCCGCCGCAGTCGCCGCCGTATCGGTCGCGCTCTGCAGCCTCAGCTTGGACAGTTGACGATGTCCAACGTCGATCGAAATTCCAAGGAACCCCAGGATGACCAACAAGCTGACCGCAGCGGCCACCAGCACCTGTCCGCTTTCGTTCGATACCAGGAAGATTCGATTCCGCATAGATGCGATCCTCGGATGGGGCAAGCTCAAGTCACTGGAGATCTCACGCACAAATCAAAGTCGAGGTGTCGGCTGCATCCTGAAAGACAAGCTTCGTGCGGAGACGCAGTTCGAGTAAGGTAACCCTCAGACCGGCCCCAGCGACGTTCCGTCCGCGATAGCCATTGAACTCGTCTTGTGATATGAAAATGCTGAATATCGGGCAAATCCGCGCATATCTGCCCGGAAAGTTGTATTGGGCACGACGCTTACGTGTCAGCGTCTATGAGCGGCATTCCTACCGGTGATCGTCGTGATCGGAGACTGAGCCTCGAAGACTATGAAGAGGTGCGAAGTTCGGATCGGCAGTGCGCCAGATCTCTTCCAGGCTTTCCTTCATGGCTCGGGCTCGTTCCGCCTGGCCCCCAGCCGCATACAGCTTCACCAGCGCCAGCCGCGAGAGCGGCAGATAGACCGACCGTGGACGCTGGTGGGCATTGGCCAGCAGCCGCTCGAACTCCGCCGCCGCTCCAGCACGATCGCCAGAGGCCAGCAACGCCCGCGCCCGGTAATAGATAGGCATCAACTCCATGGAGTTGTTGAGATCGTAGGGCCGGGCCGGAGCAAGCACCGCCACCGCATCGCGCGGCCGCCCGGCATGAAGCGCAACGATGGCATACGCCACCGGAAGCTCAGACTCATTCAGCAGCGTATCGGTGGGAGACAGCGCCTTGGCCGCCGCCGCAAACTCCCGTGCACGGCTCTCGTTACCCAGCGTCGCCCACACCATGGCGGCGCTCGCGTCCAGATCCGCTCCAGGCTGGGAGTGCGCCTGCTCATCCTCCGCCCATCTCACTGCGGTCGCACTCTCGCCCAGTTCGGCAAAGATCCCCGCGCCGTTCAACTCGATCACCGAAGCCAGCTCCGGCATCGCATGAGCACGCGCGGCATCGATCGCACCCTGAAACATCTCGGCCGCACGTCTCAGGTGCCCGCCGTAGACCTCAGCCTCCGCCGCATCGTTCAGCAACAGCGACTCCAGCGGCGTGCCATGGACGAACCGCTCCTCACTCTGCTGACGGCCCTGGTCTCCCTGCACGATCGCCAGCTCATGACACGCCATGTGGAAGCCCATGGAGGTCGATTCCTCCCGCTGCCGGTCATTACAAAGCGTAGAGAGGGCCGGCAAATCCCCACTGATCAGCAGAGCCTGGGCAAGCGTCGTATACGGCACAGGCAGCGCCGGCTCAAGCGCAATCGCACGCCGCACGGACGCAACCGCCTTTTGACCTTCTCCCAGCGAGAGGTACTCCGTCGCCAGGTTGTTCGCAGGGACCACATCATGCGGATAAAGCGAGCTCCAAAGCTCATACGCGCTGATCGCACGTCCCAGTTCACCGGTCGCATAGCCGTAGTAGCTCGTCGCAATGTATAGCTTCTCGCGGTCCGTCGTCCGGTCCCTCAGGTCGAAGGCCTTCTGGTAGTAAGCCCGCGAGAGCGACCGCTCGCCGTTATTCGAGTAGCTCCGCCCCATCTGCAGGTACGCCAGCGCAAAATTCGGGTCCAGGTCGATCGCCAGCTTGAAGTCCTCGCGTGCTTCAAGATCCCGCCCCGCAAAATGCTTCTGTTCACCCTCGCGAAACGCCCTCAGCGCCGCGAGTGAACTGGTCGTCGCCTGCGTCAAGGGCACGTCGAACCGCCCCAGCGTCGCAGTCGGCTCGCCCAGCCGCAGACGGATGGCATTGGCGGCGTCGCCCAGCGCGGCCAGCAAGGTCTCCGCGCTATTGGTGCTCGCCTCCGTCGACGCGATCTCGCGCCCGTCCGTACATCGTTCCGCCGCCAGCCGCACCGTGTAGCCGGAGCCCGACCGCAGCAAACGTCCGTTCAGCAGAGCTCGTCCCCCGGAGCTCCCGCAGACGGAAAGCTCCGCCGCAGCCCGTGAAAGCTTCGCCCCTTTACCCGATTGCAATACCGCACTCGCCCGCTCAAAGTGTTCCCCGGAGATGGCATGAAGAAACGGCGACTCCTCCATTTTGATCCGGAACGCCAGCGACAGCGCATCGTCCAGCGACGCATCGCCCGTCTCGTTCTCGATGCTCCCCAGCGCAACCGTATCGCCCTCCGCAAGGATCGGCCGGTGATGCCGCCAACCCCATGCCATCCACACCGCCAACCCCACAAGCAGCACCGCCGCCAACCCCAGAAGCGCAAACGGCCGCCGCCCCCGGCCTTCATCGAGGGGGACCTGCGTCGTTGCATCGATATCAGGGAGTACGTCCACCCGCGGCGGCTCAGGCACCTCGGCTTCAGGCACAGGCACAGCCGCGGCGATCGTCTCCACCGCTCCCAGAAACCGGTAGCCCCGCCGAGCGACGGTCTCCAGGTATCGCGGCCCTGCGGCGCTGTCCTGAAGCGCCTCCCGCAACTTCGCAGCAGCCACTCGCAGGTTGTTATCGAACTCTACAAATGTCTTCTCGCCCCACAGCCGGTTGCGCAACTCTTCACGCGTCACGATCTCGCCGGGAGTCTCCAGCAGCACCATCAGCATCCTAAAGGGGAGATCCTGGATGCGGACGCGGTGTCCATTCCTCAGCAGCAACCCAGCCGCAGGCTGAGCCTCAAAGTCGCCAAACAGAATCCGCCGCCCACCGCGCGCGGGACCCTCCGCAGCCCCTTCAGACGCAGTTCCAGACGGAGAGTTTCCAGATCCAGGAACGATGGCGGCCATGAGTCATCATAGCAATGGCCTTTTGGCAAGCCCCCCGCGTTCTTCGCGCGCGGTCATAATCAATTGATTACAAAAGCGATAGCTGTTACCACCCGCTTAATAATCAATTTCTTTGACTTAGCCCCTCCCGGTGCCGCCATCTATCTCCAATGTCAAAACTTAGCCTGGTCTCAAGTGCTCCCTCGCTCTTGCCGGATGCAGTGTCTCCCGGTCGTCTGGTAGGACGTCTTCTGGTTGCTGCCGCGCTCTGCCTCGGAAGCCTCTGTCCCGCGCACGCTCAGAAGGCCACCGAATCCCTGGTCTACTCCTTTGCCGGAACCACGGACAGCCAGGTCCCAGCCGCGAGCCTCATCCAGGCCGGCGACGGTCAGCTCTACGGAACTACCATCGGAAACTTCTTCACAGACTATGGCTCCGTCTACAAACTCGGCCTGAATGGTGCATACACCACCGTCTACAAATTCGGCGGCATCACGGACAGCGCCACGCCCTTCGCCCCGCTCTACCAGGCCGCGGACGGCAACCTTTACAGCACGACCTACGGCAATCTTCTCTTTGGCACTGACGGAACCGTCTTCTCCATCACTCCTGCCGGAAAGCTGACGACACTCTACAGCTTCACAGGAGCGACCGACGGTGCCAATCCTGAAGGCGGCCTCGTCCAGTTGAGTGACGGCACCTTCTTCGGTGCCACTCCCAATGCAGCCACAGGCTACGGAACGCTCTTCCAGATCGGCACAGCCAAACCCCTGACTACTCTTATCTCCTTCAACAAGTTCAACGGTGCAGGCGCAATTGCAGCCCCCGTAGAGGGAACCGATGGCAACTTTTACGGCGTAAGCGGGGTCGGCGGAGCCAGCGGCTTCGGTTCCATCTATCAACTCACACCGTCCGGAACGCTCACACCGATCTACAACTTCACCGGCCTGGGCGACGGAGCCTCCCCCTTCGGCCCGCTGATCGAGGGCCCGGACGGCAACTTCTACGGCGCAACAGGAGCCAACGGTACAGTCAAGGGCGCGGACAAGAACGGCACCATCTTCCGCATCACTACCGCTGGCGTCCTCACCACCCTGCACGTCATGAACCCAGCCACGGATGGATCGAGCCCCCTGGCTCTCTTTCTCGGCGGCGACGGCTTTCTCTACGGCAACACGACATCCGGCGGCGCCAACAGCGACGGCACCATCTTCCGCGTAAGCCTCACCGGCACCTTCACCAAGCTCTACGACTTCGCCACCGGTGATGCCACCGCCCCCCAGATGGGTCTCGTCCAGGCCAGCGACGGAACCTTCTGGGGCTCCGGTTCCTCAGGCGCTGCCAACAGCCTCGGCGGAGTCTTCAAACTCACGCTCTCCCCAGCTCCGCCCGCACCCGTTACCCTCACCGCCTCAGCCTCCACCATCAGCCTTGGAGACCCCGTCACCCTCACTTGGACCGTCACCAACGCCTTCTCCAACACCATGCGCCGCTGCAACGCGTCCATCTCGCCCGCGCCCGCATCCGCCGCCGGATGGTCCGGCACGCAGCCCGGAAAGTTTGACTCCACCACCAATCTCTGGAGCGGCTCCACCACCATCACGCCCGCCTACCCCGGCGTCTACACGTACGGCCTCACCTGCGGCGGCACAGAATCCACCACAGCCACCATTACCGTAGGCAACGCGGCCGCGCTCACCATCACCACGCAGTCTCCGCTCTCCACCGCTTACATCGGCGTCCCGTACGCTCAGACCATCGGCGTCAGCGGCGGCGTACAGCCTTACACCTTCGCCGTAACGGTAGGCTCGCTGCCCGCCGGCCTAGCGCTCAACCCCACCACCGGCGCAATCACCGGCACACCAACCCTCACCGACTCCAGCGACTTCACCGTCAAGGTCACGGACTCGGACGCCGCCGGCGCATCCTCCGCCACTGCGAACCTCTCCATCGCGGTCCTGCAACCCCTCAAGCTCGTAACATCCTCGCTGCCTGACGGACGCCTGGGAGTCGCCTACTCCCAGCAGTTGACCGCCTCAGGAGGAACCGCCCCCTACCGCTACACACTCTCCCCCGGCAGCGCCCTTCCGGCCGGCCTCACCCTCTCATCCGGAGGCCTTATTTCTGGAATACCCACTGCCGCCGCAACCAGCAACTTCGCCGTCCTCGTCTCTGACTCCGGCTCGCAGTCCATCTCTGCAAATCTCACCCTCACCATCGACCCGTTGATCACCACCACCGGCAAGCTGACCCTCACCCCCGCAGCCATCAGCGTCGGCGGCACCACAACCGCCTCACTTACCATCACCGCGCCCGCCGGCTCTCCAGCCATGACGGGAACCGTGCAGTTCACACAGAACGGCCAGCCCATTGGCTCACCCGTCGCGCTCACCAATGGCACCGCATCCCTGACGACCCCGGCCTTCACCACCACCGGCACCGTAGCCGTAACGGCCTTCTATAGTGGCGACGCCAACTTCCTCGCCCTCGGCTACCCCTCCGCGAACCTCACCGTCAGCGTCGCGGCCCAACCCGCACTCGTCATCGCTCCCGCTGTAGCCACGGTAGCAACCGGCGCTGATGTATCGGTGACCGCAACCCTCGCCAACTTCGCTTCAGGCGCAGCCGTAACCATGGCCTGCAGCCACCTCCCCACCGACGTCACCTGCTCCTTCTCAAACGTCACCACCACCTCCGCGACCATCACCATCCACACCTCCACAACCTCCGCCGCCCTCGCGCCTGAACCCAGGACCGCCACCAGCGAGCTGATGCTCTGCGCCCTGCCCGGAGTCATTCTGCTCGGCCTCGCAGGACGCCGCAGACGAAGGTCGTTGCATCGTCTCCTGATGCTCTCGGTCGTGACCCTCATAGGCCTTTCCATCGCAGGCTGCGGCAGTCACACCACCATCGACCACGCCGGCACCGGAACTTCCGCCATCACCGTCACCGCCACCGCGGGCGCCCAGACTGCAAGCGCACAGCTCTCCCTGGTGGTTCATAACTAAGCCGCCCGCCGCGCCGCCGCTCACGGATTCGATACCCATCACGCACGGAACAAGTTGGAGAGGACTGCCCATGATTCGCAGCTCATTTGAAGTTTCCACCATCGGCATGCGGCGCATCGCCCGCGCCATGATGGCTGCCGCCCTGCTCGCACTACCCGCCGTCTCACTCGCCCAGACCGCAGTACGAAACCTCGTCACCTCCCCGGTCGATAACGCCATCCGCAGCACGCTCCACGGCTCCACGCCACCGCTGGTCCGGCTCTCGCAGGATCACGGCGCGCTCCCGGACTCCACTCCCGCCAACCGCATGCTGCTCGTCCTCAAGCGCTCTGAACTCCAGCAAGCCCAGCTTGACCAGGCCCTCGCCGACCTCCAGAACCCTCACACCGCCAGCTATCACCACTGGCTCACGCCGGACACATTCGCCACCCGCTTCGGTCCCACCGACGCCGATATCACCGCAGCCAATACCTGGCTCACCAGCCAGGGCTTCGCCATCAACAAGCTCTCCAAGGGCCACACCGCCATCGAGTTCTCGGGCACCGTAGCCCAGGTCCGCAACGCCTTCGGCACACAGCTCCACAGCTACACCGCCCCGGACGGCCGCGCCTTCCACGCCAACAACACCGATCCCCAGATCCCCGCAGCTCTCGCGCCCGTAGTCGCAGGCGTAGCAGCGCTCAACAACATCCCCGCCCAGGCTTACTCGCACGTCGTAGGCCAGGCAAGGTTCGACGCCAAGACTCACGCCGCCACGCCAATCAACTCCGCCAACTGGACCTATCCCGTCTCCACCGGAGGCGTCTACCTCGTCACCGCACCCGGCGATCTCGCACTCCAGTACGACATCAACCCCCTCTACACCGCGGGCAACAAGGGTGACGGTGAGATCATCGGCATCGTCAGCCAGGCCGGCGTAGACAACACCATGGTGGCCAACTACCGCAAGCTCTTCGGCCTCTCCACCACCAACCTCCCCACTGAGATCGTCGACGGCTTCGACCCCGGCATCAATGGCGACGGCGCAGGCATTGAAGCAAACCTCGACGTAGACGTTGCAGGCTCCACCGCGCCCAACGCATCCCTCTACGTCTACACCGGTTACGACACCCTCGTCAGCCTCGGCCTCTTCAACGCCGCCATTCGCGCCGTCGATGACAACCGCGCAGACGTCATCGGCATGAGCTACGGCATCTGCGAGCCCACGCTTGGCCTCGCCGGCAATCTCCTCTTCAACCAGCTCTGGGCACAGGCCGCTGCACAAGGCCAGACCGTCATCGTCTCCTCCGGAGACAGCGGCGGAGCAGGCTGCGATAACGGCCAGTCCTCCGGCTTGCACGGCCTTTCCGTCAACGGCATCACCTCCACCCCCTACAACCTCTCCATGGGCGGCACAGACTTCTACTACGCCGCATACGGCAGCAGCGGTCTCGCCGCCACCGTCAATAGCTACTGGAACAAGACCGCCTCGCCTTCCCCCAGCACCAGCATCCTCAAGGTCATCCCGGAGCAGCCCTGGAACGATGCCTTCGGCCTCAATGCCGGCGGCCCACCCACCACGGGCACGATCGCCGCAGGCAGCGGCGGCCCCAGCAGTTGCGTCAGCGGAGTCTCAGCCCCGCCAACCGTAGGATCATCGGTAGACAGCTTCATCTCCTGTGCTGCCGGAACGCCCAAGCCCTCCTGGCAATCCGCGCCCGGCGTCCCCACGGACGGTGTACGCGACATCCCCGACATCAGCCTCTTCGCCGCCAACGGAGCCAACTACAGCTTCTATCCCATCTGCGCCGTCGCCGGTGACTGCCTCGCCTCCACCGTCGATCCCACCACCGGTGCCATGCAGATCACCGGCGTCGGCGGAACATCAGCCTCCACGCCCCTCATGGCCGGCATCATGGCCCTCATCGACCAGTCCCTCAAAGGCCGCCAGGGCAACATCAACTACGTCCTCTACTCCCTCGCCAACTCCACCCCGGCCGTCTTCCATGACATCACCGTTGGCAGCAATAACGTCAACTGCACCCAGGGCACGGCCAACTGCGCCCTCGATAAGAACGGCTTCTACTCCTACTCCAACTACGCGGCAGGGAAGGGCTATGACCTCGCAAGCGGTCTAGGCTCCATCGACGTAAACGCCCTCCTCACCAACTGGTCCAAGGCCACCTTCGCCACCACCACCACGTCTCTCTCCGCCTCATCCATGAGCTTCACCCACGGCTCCCCCACTATCCTGACCTCGGTCGTCTCCTCGACCACAGGAACCCCCACCGGAGTCGTCTCGCTGGTCGCCACCAGCACAGCCTCGCCGCAGACGGGATTCGGCACGATGGGTCTGTCGAACGGCACCGCCCAGTCCACCCTCACCTCGCTGCCCGCAGGCACCTATCAACTCCTCGCCCAGTACGGCGGCGACGCCACCTACGGCCCCAGCATCTCTGATCCCGTCACCATGACCGTCACCCCGGAGAACACCAGCCTCGCCGTCTCCGGCCTCTACTACGGCGTGACCAGCACCGGCGACACCGGCCCTATTCTCCCTATCTCCAACAACATGACCTCGCTCTACGGCAGCTTCTTCTTCATCGACGTAAAGCTCTTCGGCTCATCCTCCACCGCGGCCGCACCGGGCGGTCTCCCCTCCGGCATCGTCACCGTGCTCGATAACGGCAAGACCGTCACCACCCTCCCCACCTCTACCTCCGGCTTAGTCGAACTCCAGACCGGTTCGCTTGCCGTCGGCACCCACGCTCTCACCTTCGCTTACAGTGGCGATGGCAGCTTCAACGCCGCCACCTCCACGCCCTTCAACATCATCATCACCCCCGGCGTTCCGCAGATCAGCTTCGCTTACTCCGTTCCTGCGGGCATGCCCATCGGGGCCATCCTCAACGTTCCGGTAGAGGTCTCGAGCTCTGCCGGCCAACTGCCCCTGACTGGATCGTTGACGATCACCTTCGGCTCCCAGACCAGGACCATCTCAAACCTGCAGCAGTCCAGCTTCGGCGGTCTCTCGTCCATCGGCTACGGCACCGTCACCTTTGACACCAGCACCGCCGGGACCTTCACGCTGGATGCCTCTTACTCCGGGGATTCAAATCTCGCGCCCGTCGCCCACGCCTACAATCCAACCTCCGTCACCATCCTGAAGAGCGCCCTCACGCCGACGATCACGACCCTCACCATGAGCGCCAGCACCATTGGCCCCAACCAGACCATCAACGCCATCGTGAAGGTCACCGGCGGTGCCACCGCCCCCACCGGCTACCTCGCCCTTTTCCAGAACAGTAACTTCCAGACCATCCTCGTACCCCTGGACGCCACCGGCTCAGCCGTCATTCCCGTCAAAGACACCGCAATCCTCGGCAACGGCAACGTGCAGTTCCTCGCCAGCTACGGCGGTGACAGCTACAACTCGGCCAGCATCTCCAACGTCCAGGTCGTCGCCGCCAACACCGGTGAGTTCTCCCTCACCGTCTCCCAGCCCGCCGTCTCCATGTCCGCCGGCACCACTGCCACGTCCATGGTCGCCGTCGGCGCACCGTACGGTCTGCGACTCAGCGGCACCGTCGCCCTGAGCTGTGCCGTCTCCTCCCCAGCGCTCGCCTGCTCACTCTCGTCCTCCTCCCTTACCCTCCCCACCGACGGAGTCTCCGTCGCCAACTCCACCCTCACCATCACCTCCCAGGCCGGCACCGTAGCCGCCCTCCAACCTCACCCCGGACTTCCTCTCTCGATCCTCGGCGGCTCGGGCACCCTGTTAGCCCTCTGCATGATCGTCCTGCCCTCAGCCCAGCGCAAAAAGCTCCCCGCCATCCTCGCCATCTTCCTCCTGGCAGCGGCCTTGTGGCCCACCGCCGGCTGCGCCACCACCACCACGACCACCAATCAACCCCCCGTCAACACGGCATCCTCAAACGCCGGAACCTACACCGCCACCGTGACCTCCACCTCCGCCGGCATAACCAAAACCCTGCTCGTCAAGGTGGTCCTCAAGTAAACTGCCTCCAACCATGACCGCAGACGACTTCAAACGAATCGCCCTCAGCCTACCCGGCGCGGAAGCAGCCCAGCACATGGGCTCGCCTGACTTCCGCGTCGGCGGCCGAATCTTCGCCACCCTCGCCCACCTCAACCTGGGTTACGGCAACCTCATGCTCGACCCCCAGCACCAGCAGGACTTCCTCGCTGAAGCCCCAGACCTCTTCCTCCCCGTAAAAGGTGCATGGGGTCTCAAAGGCGCAACCCACATCCGCCTCGCAGCAGCCAATGAAGCCGTCCTCACCGGAGCCCTCCAAGCCGCATGGAAGCTCAGACTAGCCCGCAATAAAGGAACGCCTCGCCCCAAACCCTCATCCAACCACGGATGAGAACCATCACCCTTGAAGAGCACTTCGTCACCGACTCCTTTCTCCGCGCCACCGGCGCTTACGACAAACCCGCTCCCCCCTGGCTCGCCCAGCTCCAGCCCAAGCTCCTCGACCTCGGAGACGGCCGCATCGCCGCCATGGATGAAGCCGGCATCGACCTCCAGGTCCTCTCCCTCGCCGCCCTCGGCTTTGACGCGCTTGACGCCGCCACCGCCACACCCCTAGTCCATGACATCAACGACGAGCTGGCCGCCGCCGTTCGCGCCAATCCCACCCGCCTCGCCGCCTTCGCTTCGCTCGCCCTCAAAGACCCTCAATCCGCAGCCCGGGAGCTCGAACGCGCCATCCAGAAACTAGGCTTCCGCGGCGTCCTCCTCGACGGCACCACCGACGGCCTCTTCCTCGACGACCCCCGCTTCACCCCCGTCTTCGAAGCCGCCGTAGCCCTCAACGTCCCCATCTATCTCCACCCCGCGCCGCCCCCGGAGTCCGTCTTCGACACCTACTTCACCGGCCTCCCCGAAGGTGTAGGCCAGATGCTCTCCATCGCCGGCTGGGGCTGGCACGCCGAAACCGCGCTCCACACCCTCCGCCTCATCACCAACGGCGTCTTTGACCGCTACCCCACCCTCCAGCTCATCATCGGCCACATGGGCGAGATGCTCCCCATGGCCCTCGCCCGCACCTCCAAAGCCCTCTCCCACGCCGCCAGGCTCCGCCAGCCCGTCGCAGCTTACTTCCAATCCAACATCCACCTCACCACCAGCGGCTACTTCACCCAGCCCCCCCTGCGCTGCGCCCTGGACGTAGTCGGCATAGACCGCCTCATGTTCTCCATCGACTACCCCTTCAGCGCCAACACCCTCGGCCGAGACTACCTCACCGAACTCGAGCAGACCCTCACCCCGGAAGACCTCGCCAAGCTAATCCACCGCAACGCCGAGTCCCTCCTGAATCTTTCTTAGCCTTCAAAGGTCGAGGCCTTCTTTCATGTTCACTCGCCCGGTGCAGACCTTGGAAGAACTCGTTGTCAGTTATGCTTGAGCTTGCTTGGGTAGCCATCGCGTTTGGAAAAGCCCGGTAGTCCTTACCACTCAAGAGTACCGCCCACGCGACCCGCGCCAGCTTGTTCGCCATCGCGACAATCAACACGTTCTTCGGGCCCTCGTCTCCAGCGCTGTCATCCATCCACACAGAGCGATGCGGTCTCGCTTCGATCTCAGCACCACTGCCCGTGCTCCATGCACCAGGATCTTGCGAAGATAGCAGTTGCCGCGCTTGCCGATCCCATATAGCTTCGCCTTGCCGCCAGTCGAGTACTGCCTCGGCACCAGACCCATCCAAGCCGCGAACTCTCGCCCCTTCTGGAAGGCTGTCCCGTTGCCAATCGAAGCGATGATCGCGGTTTCCACCAGCGGCCCGATACCCGGGATTTGACGCAACCGGATGCAAGCTGCATCGATCGAAGCGATCCGTTTCACTTCATCGTTCCTCTCGACGATCTGAAGCTCCAGATCCTTCCACTCGCTCCGCAACATTGCGACCAGGTTCCGCATTCTCGAGGTGAGGTTCTCGCTCGCGTTCTCCAGCACCTCGGGGATCGCTTCTCTCAAGCGGATCGGGCTCTTCGTGAACACCATGCCGCATTCTAAGAGTAAGGCACGAATCTGGTTGATTACAGAAGTTGATGAGTTGCTTCTGGATAACTTCTTCTTAAACCGCACCTAGCCGTTATCGCCAAGGGCTACAAGATGAAAGGTTGTCTTACCAAGGTCAATGCCTACCGAACGAATCTGCATAGCGAAGTCTCCTGAAAGAACCTGCCTACAAGATGACTCACCCTTCAGTGAGAGATCAAGCGGCGCTCCATCTCAGTAACACCGTTTTATTTAACGAGTGACATAGAGGTAAATGGAGTCACCCGCACGCGATCCATCGGGTCTTCATATGTGGAGCGTTGCAATGTTGTCGCGCACAAGATGAGCTAGCGCAGGCACAACTTGGAGCCGTCCTGCGGAGCCCTTCAGCGCCCTGTTGCATACCGCATCCATTGCGATCACCATCATTAATCCACCCTTGCTTCACCTGCACTCAGGGAGTCAGCCCCTTGAGCCGGCTCCCTTCTTTTTGCAAGCTCTAGAGTAATCAACCGAAGCGACCACCCACCCCTACCAGACCTTGCTGACCACAATCTGAGGCCGCGCGCCATGCCCGTCGACCGCCTCGGTTTCGATGATCACCTCAAAGTTCGCATTCCCCTGGGCGATGGCACGGATCGATTCGAACTCAGGCGACGTCAACAACTTGCCCGCAGCCTGCGTACCCTGCGAAGAGATCCCCGCCACCACCACCACGGGCTCCCCCGTCAGCCGGCTGGTGAAGCGTGCCACAATCCCGTAGTCGTGAGCGATGCGCTTATGCGGCATATCGATGTCCACCGTCCAGCTCTTCGCACCGCCTGAGCTGGAATCGAGAATCCGCCCCGTCCGGTGATCCGGAGCCTCCTCAAAGACGAACGGCAGGTCCCGCATCAGCCGGATCGTCCACGCGTTATCGAGCGCCCCAATCAGAATCGCCGGCTCCGTCTGCAACTGATCCAGCGCCACCTCGGAGGACGACACGAACTGAAAACGCCGCCCTTGCCGATCGATCTGGCTGGCAATGCGCGCCCCGATGTCGGTGTCCTCAAGAGACAGATTCGGTGACACAGAAACACTCCGTCGCTGAGTCTCGGCGTCCTTAATATTGTCGCTGCCGATGACGGGCATCACGATCAACGCACGCTCGGAGTTCGCCATGAGGCCGGACCAGAACTGATCCTGTGGCGTATGTGACTGCTTCCACATCCGCTGGATCAGCGCTCCGGTCACCCCCACCAGAAGAACGCCTAGCGTCCCGGCGACCAGTGGCCAGCGCAAGCCGCTCAGGCGCTGCCGCCCAGTCCCCTCGGGCAGCTCCTGGACCGCTTCAACAGGAGTCTCACCAGCCGGCGTAACGGCTTCGGCTAAGTCAGCTTGCGGCTGCTCTGCCTGATCAGCAGCCGCGGCATCCTCCCGCACCGACCTCCGGAACCGGGGCAGATAAGACCCCGGCGGCAGCTCGATGCGGATCTCGTCGCTATGTCCGTCCTCGTAGTAGTACTGCGCCAGCTTCTTCCGCAGCTCGGTAGCGGTAACCCGCACGATGGGATCGGAGTTGTTGTCGTAGTCCGGCTTGCGCCCAAAGACCTCGATCCCGACGGTCCGTTCCTTGGTCGATCCCTGCCCGCCCTGCGCAAGTGAAGTGTCGACGATGTACCGCAGAAAGATAGGCAGACGCTTGCTCTGGTGAAAGAGCGGGTGCTCCAGAATGCGCTCCACCTGCCGGTCAATATCCTCCCGGTCCTTCGCGTTCATAGGTTCCGGCTCGACCGCCAACTTAGTCACCGCCCTGCCGCTCTCCACCATCGCATGCCTCTTGAAGCCTGTATTATACAGGCCCTTCCCGACGTGCGTAGCGGCAGTAAGCCATTGATAAAAATGGCCTTAGCTTCAGGACGAGAAGCTGCGCAGGGTACGTACTGTAATGCACGCTTCGGACGGTCCTATCAGCCGGTTAGAGTGTGCGGCGTTGCATAAGTAATCAAAAACGCGTCGCGAAAGGCAGCAGCCTTCGCCAGACGCGTTAGATCACAACCCGCATACGCCGGGTGCATCAGGTCCCCTTGGAGGTTTTGTGAAGCAGATCGTCTCAAACGTACGGCAGCATCGATTCGGCTCAGTCAAACTACAGGCAGCCGGGCTGACCTTAGGGCTCGGCTCTCTCTTGTCAACGCCCATCCTCCTGGCTGGATCGGCAACCGCCTTGGCGCAGAACACAAACGCCACTATCCGGGGTCAGGTGCTGGACCCCGCCGGCGCCCTGGTGCCTAACGCCACCGTCGTCATCGTCGAAAAGAACACCGGCGTCACAGCCTTCCGCGGCCCCACCGATTCAGCCGGTGTCTTCGTCGCCCCGCAGGTCATCCCCGGCACCTACACGATCACCGTAACGGCCACCGGCCTCAAAGCTGCGGTCATCGACAACCTCATCGCCAGCGTCGCACAGGTCGCCAATGTAGATGTGAACATGCAGATCGGAGCAACCTCCGAGGTCGTCACGGTCCAGGCCAAGGGAGAACAGTTGGCAACCAGCACCTCCGATATCTCCACCGCCATCTCCCCCGAAGACGTCCAGAACATCCCCGTCGTCGGTCGCACGGTCGAGTATCTCTTCGCCCTCGTCCCGGGCGTCACCCACGGCGGCTCGGGAGACACCCCCTCAACCTCCGCGATTTCGTTCAACGGCAGCCGCTCTCTCAACTCAGAGATACTCCTCAACGGCGTCTCGATGATCGTCGCTTCCACCGGCGCTCCCGTCGCCCTGCCTTCGCCGGACGGTATCGACCAGGTACGCATCTTCACCTCAAACGCCCCCGCTGAGTACGGGCGCACCTCAGGCGGCGTCGTCACCGCCAACTCAATCTCCGGCACGAACGTCTATCACGGCAACGCCTACTTCCTGATCCAGAACGAAGCACTCAACGCGAACTCTTACTTCAATAAGCTGACGCTGGTCAACGGGGCGGTGATTCCTCGCGCACGCGACCGGTTCTTTCAGGCGGGCGGCTCGCTCGGCGGCCCCGTCTGGATTCCGCATCTCTATGACGGGCATAACAAGACATTCTTCTTCGTGAACTACGACCGCACGATCTCCAATGCACCAACACTGCTATCTCTCACCGTCCCAACCGCCGCCCAGCGCACCGGAGATCTCTCCAACGCGCTTGCGACCACCGACGCACTCGGCAGAGCACGTACAGCGCAAAGGATCTTTCAACCAACCGGCGTAAACTCTCCTGCCTTCACCAACAACCAGATCAGTCCCATCGATCCCGCGGCCGCCAGAATCTTAGCGCTTCTGCCTCTGCCCAACACCCCGGGCACCTATGACGCGACCAACAACCGGTACACCGGGAACTGGACCTCGCAACAAGCGCCAGTCAACGATACCCTCCGTCTCGTCGCCCGGCTGAACCAGCAGATGACGACCGCCGACCGCATCAGCCTGAATCTGTACCGTTACAACTCCTCCGCGCCAAACCCGGTGTACTACAACAATCCGCTCCTCAATTCCACCTTCGATTGCACCTGCAGCAATGCGTGGCTGCCGTCGATCGACTACACCCGCGTCTGGAGCCCCTCGCTGGTGATGGACCTCAACCTCGGTTACTTCCGCAACGTCGTCATCCGCAACCCACCCGGAGCCGGTCTGAACGCCAAGCAGCAGACCGGCATCGCCTCCCTGCCGCTCGATCAGATGCCGGAGCTGACCTCCCCTGGCTTCAGCAACATCGGCTCCGATACCAACACCGATCAACTGAATACCACCAACACCTTCACCCCCTTCGGCTCGGTAACCAAGACCGTGGGTCCGCATACCTTGAAGTTTGGCGCGTCGCTGCGCAAGAATCAGTTCAACTCCTTCAACCCCTCCGGCAATCCGGAAGGAACGCTCGCCTTCAGCGGAACCCTTACCAATCACGGGACTACGGGCAACGCCAACACCGGTCTTGCCGACTTTCTCCTGGGCAAGATCACCACCGGCAACTATCAGCTCCCCATGCCGGAGACCGGCCGTCGCAACTACAGCCTGGGCGTCTTCGCGCAGGACGACTGGAGAGCCACCCCGCGGCTCACCATCAACGCGGGCCTTCGTTACGAGTATGAATCGCCCATGACGGTCAGCAAGAACATCTACACCCGCTTTGATCCGAACTCAGGCCAGTTGCTTGCAGCCGGCCTCAACGCCTCCAACTCGCTCAACATCAACACGCCCAAGATCGACATCTCGCCGCGTTTTGGCCTGGCTTTCAGCGTTGACGATAAGACTGTGATCCGCGCCGCATTCGGCACCTTCTACGGCACCGTCTTTCAGAACCTCGGAGGACAGGTAGCCTTCCCCGGCTACGACGTGGTCGATTCGTACAACAGTCTTGGAACCGCCGTCGGTCAGCCCTTCTCGCTCTCGCAGGGCTTCCCTCTGAACGCCACGCGCGACCTGAAGAATCCATTTGCCGCGCTCGTAGGCGCGTCAGCCTCCAACCCCTTCACCATCTCCGGAGTCTCCTTCAATCAACTGAATCATCTATCGCTGGTACAGCAATGGAACCTGGGCGTTCAGCGCAGGCTGCCGCTCTCTCTCATCCTGGAGGTCAACTACGTAGGCAACCACGCCCTGCACCTGCCGTATGTGATCCCGGTCAACATCGTGCCGTTCGGTCTATCGGACGCAGTCACCCAGACCAACACCACCACCGCAACGCAGAACGCCAAACCCTTCCCCACCCTCGGCAGCTTCACCGTCACCAACGATGTAGGCAACTCCAATTACAACGGACTCCAGGTGACCCTGCGCCGTCAGTTCAACACCCAGCTTGCCATCCTCTCCAACTACACCTTCGCCAAGAGCCTGGATGATGGCAGCAGCATCTTTGCCAACGGAGTCCCCAATGGAACGGCCAACCCGCAGTACATCGCGGACCCTGCCCTTCGGCGGCAGGACTACGCGGTCAGTAACTTCGATACCAAGCACACCCTGAACATCGCGGTCGTGTACACGACTCCCGGACCCAAGTGGCTGCACAACATTGTGATCTCGCCCATCTTCTACGGCCACACCGGCCTGCCGCTCAACATCACTCAGACCAACGAGGTCCCCAACGCCTCACAGCAACGGCCCAACGGAGATAGCTCGCGTCTTAAGCTCGCCCACACCACCCTCAACGGCTCAGCCTTGCAATATCTGGATAACCCTTCGATCGACAAGACAGCCTTCCCGCTCACTCCCACCGGCCCCATCTACTCCACCATCAACGGCGTTCGGACCCGCATCGTTGAAACCGGCCTGGGCAACGTTCCTCGGGACTCCATCCGCGCCCCCGGCGAGGTTGAGTTCGATGCATCCGTCTCCAGGTCGTTCACGGTCTACAAAGCGGTCAAGTTCCAATTCCGCGTAGATGCCTTCAACGTCCTCAATCACACCAACCTCTCTCCTCCCAGCACCTCACTCACCGTCACGGCCGTCGGCACCGCTGCCAGCTTCGTCAACAGCTCAACCTTTGGCGAAATCACCGCCGCACGCCCCACCAGAAGACTTCAGGCACTCGCCCGCTTCACCTTCTAGGGCCATTCACCACATACAGCCAGAAAAAAGAGAAAGCATCCCGTACATGAAGCCTCAACCAAATCGCCGCACCTTTCTTCAAACTGCAAGCGCCGGTCTCCTCGGATCGGCGCTCCCCGCCCCACTCCTCGCGCTCAGCGACAACAAACAGCCATGGACCCCACTCGGTCGCCTCGCCCAGGAAAAGAACATCTCCTTCGGCTTCGCGCTGAACTACCGCCTGCTCTCCGGCAACCAGGACTACGACGCCCTCGTCTCACGCGAGTGCACCATCGTCACCCCGGAAAACGCCATGAAATGGGAGGCAGTCCACCCGGAGCCTGACCGTTACACCTTCACCCAGGCCGATGCCATCCTGGACTTCGCCCAGCAGCACGCCATGAAGATCAGAGGCCACGCCTTCTGCTGGCACCGCGCTCTGCCCGCCTGGGTCACCCATGACGTAACTAAACAAAACGCGGAAGAAGTCCTGCGCCAGCACATCGCCACGGTAGCCGGCCGCTACAAAGGAAAACTCCACTCCTGGGACGTCGTCAACGAGGCCATTCAGCTAAAGGACAATCAACCCGGCGGCTGGCGAAACTCCTTCTGGTTCCAGCAGCTCGGTCCGGCATACCTGGACATCGCCTTCGACGCCGCAAGCCAGGCCGATCCCGCCGCCATCCTCACCTACAACGACTACGGCCTCGAGTACGAAAATCACTCGGACAGCGCCAAACGCAAGGCCGTCCTCACCATGCTGCACGATCTCAAAAAGCATGGCATCCCCGTCCGAGCCCTAGGCATGCAGTCTCATCTCCGCGCCGGCACAGGAGAGAGCTTCGGCAGCGACCTACCTTCCTTCATCAAGGAGGTCCGCGACCTGGGCCTGGAAATCTTCGTCACCGAGCTCGATGTCGACGACAGCCACCTCACCGTACCGGACCTCGCACGCGACAGCGCCATCGCCGACGTCTACAAGCGCTACCTCGATCTCGTCCTCTCAACCACCGCCGTATCGGTCGTCATCACCTGGGGAGCCTGGGACATCGTCAAGGTAACGGGAGCGGAAGCCACCTCCGGCCCAAGCGCCCAGCATCCCTTGCTCTTCGCCCCCGGCGGCCTCCCCAAGCTTGACGCGGCCTTAGTCGCACAAAGCTTTCGCACCGCTCCCCTGCAGCACCAGGTCCGCGGCTGAAGAACCATCGGCATCTATCCCGCCCGTTCGCGCGTGGAGACGCCAGCGCGGATTGTAGATCGAGGAAACAACCCAACGCTGTGCCGTTTGGAACACTGGCTGCATATCGTTCGTGGAATGGCTCCTGAGCTTTCATCGCGGCTATCTTGAGTTACCGAAGCATATTCGGACCTCCCGGCTTACAGAGTCTGCAGAGGTTGGAGGCCGCGAGATCCAACCTCTGCTCAGCCACCAATACTCGCTCGTGCCGTATCACCACGTTGGGAACCCTCCACATGACAGCCGCTCAAGAAACCTATCAGGCCAGCCCCAAAGAGGTCAGAACCCTGTTTGAGGAGCGGCACAAGCAACTCTGCGCCAGGACAGACCGCAGCATCGCCTTCATCATGTGCATGCAGTGGATCATCGCGATCCTCGCCGCCTACATCATCTCCCCACAGACCTGGCAGGGCTCCAGCCCCTCGATTCATCCCCACCTCATCGCCGCCATCTACATCGGCGGCCTCATCACCCTCTTCCCCGTCTACATGGTCATCCAGTTCAGGGGCGACCGCTTCACCCGTCACATCGTCGCCGCCTGTCAGTTGCTCATGTCCGCGCTCCTCATCCACATCACCGGCGGACGCATCGAGACCCACTTCCACATCTTCGGCTCGCTGGCATTCCTCGCCTTCTACCTCGACTGGCAAGTCCTCCTCACCGCCACCGTCACCACCCTCCTCCATCATTCTCTCTTCGGCTACTTCGCCCCCGTGTCCATCTTCGGCACCGTCAACGCCAGCGCCTGGCGCTTCTCTGAACACGTCCTCTGGGTCGTCTTCTTCGATATCTTTCTCATCATCTCCTGCACCAAAGGCATTCAGAACCTCAAAGACGTCGCCCAGCGTGAAGCCGACCACATCTTCCGTTCCTTCCACGACTCCCTCACCGGCCTCGCAAACCGCGCGCTCCTCCAGAAAGCATTTGAAGAAAACAACGCCACCTCGCCTGAAGACCGCGTCCTCATGGTCATGGATCTTGACCGCTTCAAGCAGGTCAACGACACCCTCGGTCACCGTGTCGGCGATCACGTCCTCGTAGAAGTCAGCCGAAGGATGAAGGACATCCTCGGCGAAGAAACCCTCCTCGTCAGAACCGGTGGCGACGAATTCGCCGCGCTCATCGACAACCCATCTTCCCTTCAGACAGTCGAGCTCCTAGCCTCTCGCATCGTCAGCATCCTCACACTCCCCATCCTCTCCGGCGAACACATCATCCAGATCGGCGTCAGCATCGGCATCTGCCCCCGCGATCAGGTCAACGCATCCCTCTCCGATCTTCTGCACTGCGCGGACCTCGCCCTCTATAAGGCGAAGAACACCGGCCGCAACCGCTACCTGGTCTTTGAGGAAAGCATGAAGGCCCGCTCCCTGCAGGAGATGAGCATCGAGTATCGCCTCCGCAGCGCCATCGACCAGGGCAGCTTCAAGCTCCACTATCAGCCCATCGTCAGCGCCGATGCAGTCCTGCTGGGTTTTGAGGCGCTCCTGCGCTGGGAAGACGGAGCCAACGGCGAGATCCCTCTCAGCGACTTCCTGCCCGTCGCCGAAGACACCGGCCTCATCGTTCCCCTCGGCGAGTGGGTCATCCGCGAGGCTTGTGCCCAGGCCGCCGCCTGGCATCGCTCCGGCAACAAGCTCGTCAAGATGTCCGTCAACGTCTCAGCCCGCCAGCTCGCCAGCGAGTCCTTCGTCGGCAACGTCCTGCGTTGTCTCGTCGAGTCCGGCCTTCCGCCGGCGCATCTCTGCCTTGAGATGACAGAGAACGTTCTCGCCCAGAACTATCCCGAAACCTCCGGCCCCCTGCGTCTCCTCAGCAACTACGGCGTAGAGCTTTCCATCGACGACTTCACCATCGATCCATCCTCATGGACCTACCCGGCCGACCTGCCCATCCACACCCTCAAGATCGACCGCCGCGTCACCAGGGCCATGATGCAGTCCGACGACTACGCGGAACGCATCGGCGCAGCCATCGGCATGGCCCACATGCGCCGGCTCACCGTCGTGGCAAAAGGAGTCGAAACCAGGGAGCAGTTGGAGCTCCTTAGAGGAATGGGCTGTGACGAGATTCAGGGCTTCCACATCTCACAAGCCGTCTCCTCAGAACGCGCCAAGGAACTCCTGGAAACCTACTCCAAGGTCGATTATCTCTCCACGAGCTAGTCGCACTCGTCCACAGTCTTGCCCCACCATCCCCCCCCGGAGCTGCGGTACACTTCAGCCAGGTATGCTCCTCCCTTTTTCAATCCGTAAGACCATTTCGATTAGCAGCCGTGGCGCGCCTTAGAGGCCAGCGACCCTGCTGCCCTGAGCCGCCAAACGCGAAAGCGATGGCGGCTTTTCTCTTGCCCTGAAAGGAGCCCACCGTGCAATGTACCTACCAGATCCTCGCCACTCCGCAGCCGCGTGTCCTCGCGCGTGTACTCCAGCTCTTCGACCAGCAACTCATGCTCATGCAATCTCTCGTCTTCACCCAAAGCGAGGTCGAGAGCCAGATCCGAATCTCCGCCGAGATATAGCCCGCGCTGGCCCATCGTCTCCAAGCAAAGCTCCTCCATCTCTTGGCGATCGAAGACGTTCAGCTTGAGATCTCCTCGAGTCACAACGAACCGGAGGCCTCTCAAGCGTGAGTCGGATAAAACCGAACCCAAAGCAATTCGTCTTACCGGCAACCTGAGCCCTCCGCACCCCAAAACAACAGAGTTGGTCAAACGCCGTTTTCCACGAACTAAGCAGGAACACAGGGTGCCCCATCCTCAGACGGCAGTTCATCGTCGGATAGGGTGGGGGACCGCTCCCCTTACCCCAGGCGCGCAAGAAGAAGCCGACCGATGATTGTTGACGGGTTCTGCTCGAGCGCCACTCCAAGATAGTCTGGCAAGATCCCGGGCGTTGAATCGGTACTTGCGGAGCTGGCGCACGGCTATCGAATAAACGCAACTTGAGAACAACGGATTTGAACATGTGGAAGCCTCAATCAGCAGATCGAAAGAAATTTCTTACATACAAATGAAGTCGGCTGGATCTTTAGCGCTCCCCTTTACTGCAGATGAGGGCGGCCAGCTCTTCATTGAAGAGCAATCAAAGTACATAGCCTTGTGGAAAGACCTATTTTCAGATTTTGCACATATTTATCATTTTTAGATTGAATACGATTATGTATACTATTGCGAAATCATTCGTCATTGAGGAGTCATTATGTGTACGTCTTTCAAAGGATCCAAACCCATATTTCTTGCGATGTTTGCTATGTGGGCGAGTATCCCCACCCCCGGGCTCTCGGGGCAGGGAACGCTTGCCGACTATCAGCGTGGGCATGAGTTGCAGGCGAAGGCGAAAGGGCTGGTGGTAAACACGCCGGGGCCGACGAACTGGATTGGAGAGACGGACCACTTCTGGTACACGCGGGCGGTAAAGGGCGGGACGGAGTTCGTGCTGGTGGATGCGGACGCTGGAACGAAGAAGGCCGCGTTCGACCAGGAGAGGCTCGCGGGCGCGATCTCAAAGGCGACGAATCATCCATACACGGCGTTGATGCTGCCGTTTGCGCCGATGACGGGGCGTGGGGGTGCGGCACGGCCGATGCCGGGTGCGGCGATGAGCGCTCCGCTGACATTTGTCGATGGGGAGAAGGCGATTCAGTTTGGAGTGAGTGGATCGTTGTACAAGTGTGGGTTGGCGGACTACTTGTGTGCCAAGACGGGGCCGGTTCCCGAGGAGGATGGGCGGGGTGGGCGTGGGGCGAGTCCGGAGGACGAGGCTCTGATCAGTCCGGAGGGTCCGGGGGGCGATCCTGTGGATGGGCTGGAGTATCAGCCGCCAGCTTCGCAGGCCAACGATGCTGGGCACTACGATCGGGTACAGCATGCTTGTGCGGAGGTTCCGCAGGGTGGTGCGGGACGTGGGCGCGGGCAAGTGCGTGGTGGCGCTGGTGGGGCGAGGTTGGGTGTGGGCTCGCAGTTCCTTGGGCAGTTGCCGGCAGAGGCTCCGGAGACGTGTGCTTCGTTCGATGGGAAGTGGGTGGCTTACATTGAAAACTTCAATGTGTTCCTGAAGCCGGTGGGCGGAAAGGAAGACGGTGTTCCATTGAGCTTCGATGGATCTGAGGGGAACTACTACTCGTTACGGACGCTGGCCTGGTCGCCTGACTCAAAGAAGCTTGTGGCTTACCACACGCGGCCTGGATATGACCGTGAGATCACGTATATCGAGTCCTCTCCAAAGGACCAGATCCAGCCAAAGCACACGACGATCCACTACGCGAAGCCGGGCGATACGCTGGACATTGCTTATCCGGCGCTGTTCGATGTGGCGACGAAGAAGGAGACGGAGATCGATCATGGGTTGTTCCCGAATCCATATTCGATCAGCGCTCCGGTGTGGTGGAAGGATGGACGCGGGTTTACGTTCGAGTACAACCAGCGCGGGCACCAGGCTTATACGGTGATCGAGGTGAATGCACAGACGGCACAGACCAGGCCCCTGATTGCAGAGGAGACGAAGACCTTCTTCTATTACAGCAATCTTGGACCGGGGCTTTCGGCGGGACGGAAGTATCGGTATGACGTCAACGATGGCAAAGAGATTATCTGGGCCTCCGAACGCGATGGATGGGAGCACCTTTATCTATATGACGGCGTGACCGGCAAGGTGAAGAATCAGATTACGAAGGGTGACTGGCTGGTGCGTGAGGTTGAGCACGTCGATGAGGCCAAGGGGCAGATCTGGTTTTATGCGGGCGGGATTGTGCCGGGGCAGGATCCCTACTTCACGCAGTTGTATCGGATCAACTTCGATGGGAAGGGCCTGACGAAGATGACGGATGCGGATGGGACGCATACGGTTTCGTTCTCGCATGACCGCAAGTTCTATACGGATACGTGGCAGCGGATCGACCTGGCTTCGGTGGCGCAGTTGCGGAAGGCGGACGATCAGAAGGTGGTGATGGACCTGGATAAGGGTGATACGTCCGCGCTAACGGCAGCTGGGTTCAAGTTCCCTGAGGTTTTCGTTGCGAAGGCGAGAGATGGAAAGACGGATATCTGGGGGACGATTACGCGGCCGATGAACTTCGATCCGGCGAAGAAGTATCCGGTGATCGAGAACATCTATGCGGGTCCGCAGGGGTCGTTTGTGCCGAAGACGTTCAGTGCTGTCGCGCCGGATCAGGCGATGGCCGAGCTTGGGTTCATCGTGGTGCATGTCGATGGAATGGGGACGAGCAATCGCTCGAAGGCGTTCCATGATGTGGCGTTCAAGAACCTGGGCGATGCGGGCTTTCCGGACCGGATTCTGTGGCATCAGGCTGCGGCGGCGAAGTATCCGTACTACGACATATCGCGGGTGGGGATCTTTGGGACTTCGGCGGGTGGGCAGAGCTCGCTGGGTGGGGTGCTGTTCCATCCGGAGTTCTATAAGGTCGTCGTGACGAACAGCGGATGCCATGACAACCGGATGGACAAGATGTGGTGGAACGAGCAGTGGATGGGGTGGCCGCTGGGACCGCAGTATGCGGCTTCTTCCAATGTGGACAATGCTTACCGGTTGCAAGGGCGAGCGTTGATCGTGATTGGTGAGATGGACAGTAATGTGGATCCGGCTTCGTCTTTGCAAGTGGTGAATGCGCTGGTGAAGGCACATAAGCACTTCGACATGATCTATATCCCGGGGCAGAACCATGGGGTTGCGAGCTTGGGGACGGAGCACTATCGGGATGATTACTTTGTGCATTACCTGCTGGGGGTCGAGCCTCCGGACTGGAACAAGGTTTCACTGCCTGCCGACGATGCTGCTGCTGGAAACTAAGGAGAGCACATGAGCTTTGGACGAGGAAGACTTCTGGCGCAGGCAGCGGTGTTGATGGTTCCGGCTTTTGGGCTGGCACAGTATCGGCAGGAGCCGGGGCACTCGCTTGGGACGGTGACGACGCAAGGGAACCTGATCGTACTGACGCTGGATGAGGGTGTCCTGGGGAAGGATCATCTGTTCAACCTGGCACATCGTACGATCCGGTTTACTCCTGATGGCGTGCGGTACAGGGCGGAGAACGTGGCGGAGCAGTGGGATGCGGATTTTGGTCCAGAGCTTCATGGCAATGAGGCGACGCTGACGAAGTTTGCGTTTCCCTTTTCGGGGAAGAGCTGGAGTTCGATCTCGGTGGGGATGACGGGGTCGATGACGTTTAGTGAGGCGCCGCTGGCTCCTGAAGGCGGACGGCGTGGGGGTGGGATAGAGATTGAGCGGTTTGCGGAGCTGTCGCAGGCTGCGGCGGGGCTGATCAATACGGTTCCGGCGATCAGCGTGTTCTTCAAGCCGCGGATGTCGGGGACCCGGTATGTGAAGGAGTTGGCGGACCGGGTGGTGTTGACGTGGAGCCTTACGGAGCCGGTGGGCGGGGTGCAGGATATGACGTGGACGCCTACGGTGAACAAATTCCAGGCAGTGCTTTGGAAGGATGGGCGGATCAATCTCACGTACGACGAGGTGCATGCGCAGGACGCGATCGTTGGGATCTATCCGATGGTGGCGGGTGGGTTTGAGAAGGAGATTGGGTCGGTTGCGGGGGAGGATAAGAGCGGGATCGCTCCGAACCTGGATGTGATGAAGGTGAAGCTGAGCGCGGTGGATGGACTCTTGTTGAAGGCGACACTGGAGACGAAGGGGCCGGTGCCGGCGGCGAACGATCCTGCCGCGATGGGGGTGACATATCGAGTCTGCCTCGACAAGAAGAAGCCGACTGGAGACTGTGCGGTGGGCGGTCAGTCTGATGCTGTGTGGACCGTGCAAGCTGGCGGCGGGCGTGGGGGACGCAGAGAAGGGGCGACTCCAAGGTATGTGGCTTCCGGGATGGGGATTGCTCCGGGCGTGAAGATTGACGGTAATACGATCTCTTTGCAGGGGACTCTGCCGGCTGGGTATAAGAGCGGCGATACGGTGTATGTTTCGGCTGGGGTGCAGACGGCTGGGAAGACTGTGGACCAGGTGGCGGCGCATGAGGTGAAGCTGGTGGGGCTTGGGAGTCCTGCGGTGGATCTGGCTACGGTGAAGAAGGGCGATGGACCGTTTGCGGTGGCCTATGAGTCGTTTCACTATATGAGGCCGCCGCGTGCCAACGATCTGACTTGCTCGGTGATCAAGGCGCTGGGGGATAAGTACGACATGCTGGCCTATTACTCGGATTTCAGGATCGATAATCCTGAGGCTGGGACTTCCAGTACCGGGCCGCTGGGGGGTGGGCCTGCGGGGGGTGAGGTGACGGGGATTGGGGCCAAGCAGCGGAATCTGGCGAGCTACTGCAGCCAGGGGCGGTTTCAGTGGCAGTTCATCCAGCCGGTGTATGTGGGGGCGAACCAGATGCAGGAATATCCGCCGGATGGGTTGAAGGAGGCGGATACGCATAACCTGGTGAGCTACTCGCACCAACTGGAGGAGCGGACGTCGAATGGGAAGATCCCGCCGTACGACTACGCGATGTCGCAAATTGGGCATGAGATGGGGCACCGGTGGTCTGCGTTTGTGTCCGCCAAGGTGAATGGGGAGACGATCCAACTTGGGCCGACGCACTGGGCCAAAGGCCTGCAGGCTCCGGTGGCGTTTCCGTATCAGCGGCCTACGGAGGCTTCTGCGATGGGTGGTGGAGTCTGGCAGGACAACTTCGACGGGACGTTTACGCAGCTCGATGATGACTACTATGTTCCTGCTACGGGCTGGTCTTATCTGGATCTGTATCTGATGGGGATGATCTCGCCTGCGGAGGTTCCGGAGTTCTTTATTCTGCGGAATATGGTGGCGGCGGGTAAGGATGCGAATGATCATGCGATCTACAAGGCAGACCGGACGAAGGTGACGGTGCAGGATGTGATTGCGGTGGAAGGGCCTCGGCTGCCGGCTGTGGATGCGGCGCAGAAGGGGTTTAATACCGGGATGGTGGTGGTGGTGGAGCATGGGAAGATGCCTAGTCCGCTGCTTGTCGAGCGGGTGAATGGGATTCGGGAGCGGTGGATGGATTACTGGACTACGACTACCGGTTACCGGTCCACGATGACGGCTGATCCGAAGTAAATGAGGGGGGGTGGGTTACCCCCCACCCCCCCGTAAATGATGCAAAGTCTTCATTCGATGTTACTTAGGTCTGGACTGCCAAGATAAAGTCTTTGTTTTGTTAGGTGTGTATCTGCAAAGTCTTCATTCCAGGGCACTTGACCGCATCATGGGACGCACTTTATTTCGGGTGCGCCTTGGGCTAGAAGACTAGCCCGAGGCGGAACTGGAAGGCTCGGGATGCGGGTGAGGTTCCGGGTGAGGTGGATGCGATGACCGCCGGGCTGGTGTTGATGGCGGCCGAGTTGCCAGGGCTGCCGGGTCCGTAGGTGAAGCTGGGATGGTTGAAGACGTTGAGCATCTCAGCCTGGAAGTTCAGCTTGACCCACTCGGTGACCGGGAGAATCTTTGAAACGGAGAAGTCCGTGTTGACGAACTGAGGAGCGGTCAGGAAGACCTGCTGACCAATAACGCCGGGGGTGGATTCGCTGGCGACCTGAGCGACGCCATTGGTCTTGGTGAGGACGGCCGGATTAAGCAGCAGAAGCGGGGTGGAGACGCTCGGGCCGGGATAGTAGCCGACCGATTTTTGGAGCTGTTTGGCGTTGATTCCCGTGAGCACGAGGCCGGAGTCCGAGGTGTTGACGGTTGCGGTGCCGCCGGTCAGTTTGAAGTTTCTCCCGGACTGCCAGGTCAGGATGGGTGAGACGGTCCAGTTGTTGAGGACCTGCTTCATGAAGTAGCTATGGCCGGAGAAGGGCAGGGTGTAGACCGCGTAGGCCTTGAGGGCGTTGCGGATGTCGGATGGAGCGGGGTTGCGGTTGAGGCGCAGGTTGCGCAAGGTGATGAAGTCTACGGTCCCCGAGTCCGAGGTGGTGGTGTAACGAGTGCTGAAGGCGTGGCTATAGGTGTAGTTGACCTGGAGGGTGAGACCGTGTCCGGGGGGGTGCTTGATCTGGGTCTGAAGACCATTGTATTGCGACGATCCGGGGTCGGAGGTGAGCCTTGCAGTTCCAGAGGAGTATGGATTGGCCTGGAAGAAGTTGATGGGGTAGGCTGTGGCACCGACATATCCGAGTTTCGTGCAGGGGGCGAAGGTTCCTCCGCCTACGAGATTGCAGAAGTAGGTGCTGTTGGTGGCGATGGCGTTGGCGAGTGCGCCTGCCTGGCCTGATTGAACGTAGTTGATGAAGGTGGAGTTCTTGAAACCAGCTCCGGCTGCGCCTCCGAAGGCCTGGTTGAGGATGGGGAGGTCGGCGCCGTAGAAGGAGGAATTTCCGCCTGTACTTTTGGCTAGATCTGCCTGAGCTTTCTGGAACTCGGCGAGGAAGCCGTTTTCATAGATGTTGACTTCATTGATGTTGAAGGTCTGCCAGGCGTGGATGACATGGTTTCCGACATAGTTGGCTTCAAAGGCGGTGTTATAGCCGAGCTTGTGCTGAACGCCGAAGTACCAGCTTTCAACGTAAGGCGAGCGGATCTTGGGGTCCATGGCTGACAAGGTGTTGGTGAAGGTGAAGTTGGACTCAGGCAACGGGAAGGCAAAGGTTGCGGGTGAGGTGTTGAGGGTGGGGATGGTGCCGAGGGTGATGGAGCCGGGCGTGTACTGGCCGGTGCCGGTCCCAGGGAGGATGCTGGCGCTCTGACGGATGCCGGGGTTGGTGCTTGATGCTGCTTCCCAGTCTCCCCAGCCTTCGTCATAGTGCGAGATGGAGAAACCGCCGCGGACGACCATCTTTCCACCATCAAAGCCGGGGTTCCAGGCGAATCCGGCGTTGGGTGCGGGCTGGTTGAGGTCTGCGGAGTAGGTAGAGGGACGGAGGTAGATCTGAGGGTTGGCGATGCCGCCGAGTGAGCCGGGTGCGAACTCTCCGGTGGAGGGGCCGTAGAGGTCTGCAATGGTCGGGCTGGTGTAGATGTTGTTGGTGTTGTGGGTGGTGCCGGAGAACTGATAGCGCATGCCATAGTTGAAGGCGAGATGCGAGGTTGGACGCCAGGAGTCCTGGAAATAAAAACCGCCTACGGTCTGGGCTTCCTTGATGACAAGATCGCCGAGGACCTTGTAGTTGCCGGATGCTGTGTCGTAGGCGTTGGAGCCGGCGATGGAACTGACGCGACCGGTGAGGGTGGCATAGAGAGACTTGAGGTTATTGAGGTCCGGTGTGCTGCTGCCGCTGGTAATGAGGCCGGGGAAGTTGGCTTGGTTGAAGAGGCCGGTGTTGGCGGGGTCCGTAGTGGATATGCCGAGGGTGCTGACGGGCGGGTTGGAGATGGAGAGATCATGCGCGGTGGAGTTGCGCAGGTCCCCGCCGAAGGTGAAGGTGTGCTTGCCCTTGTTCCAGGTGACGTTATCGAAGACGTCGCGGACGGGGTTGTTGCGGGGCTCCGGGAGCGCAGCGGTATAGAGAGTTGGCGCGGCGACTGAACCGCCGTTGGTGAAGGTTGGGCTGGCGTAGAGGATGTTGTTGATGGCGGCGTAGGGAGTGAAGGAGGCGGTGACGTTGTAGCGCTCCTGATCGTTGAGGAGGCCGAGGTTGACCTGGTTGACGATGTGTGGGGTGATGGTCCAATCGGTGCCGAAGGTGAGGGTGGAGTAGCTGGAACGGAACTCGGTGTGGGTGGGGTCACCGGCGTAGACCTGGGAGCCGGGCAGGCTGCGCCACCAGAGGTCGTAGGCGATGTGAGCGTCGAGCGTTGGGGTGATCTGGTAGTCGATGCGCTCCGTGGGGTAGACGTTCTTGGTGATGGTGTTGAAGGACCAGTTCTCAAGATTTTGATACGGCAGAGGCGTGGCCTTGGCGACGGCGCCCTGGTTGTAGGTGTTGATCTGGGAGAGCTCACTGGCGATACGGGGGTTGATGGTGGAGTTGAAACCGGCGGTAGCTGCGGCGTTCAGGACATTGACGGGGTGGACGACGTTGGCGGAGTCTGTGTACGTGATGTTGCCGGCCTGGGCTGCGGTGGTGAGGGCGTAGGCAGTTACCTGGGTTTTGCCGTTGGCGAAGTTTTGCTCGTAGTTGGAGAAGAAGAAGACCTTGTTCTTCCAGATGGGGCCGCCGATGTTGCCGCCTTCATCGTTGGTGTGGGTTTTGGTCTTGGCGATTCCGGCTGCGTCGTTGCCATAGCTGTTGGCGTTGAGTAAGCTGCTGGAGTACTGCCAAAAGGCGCTGCCGTGATACTTGTTGGTGCCGCGTTTGATCTGATAACGAAGGGCGACTGAGCCTTCCGCGCCAGCATCCGCGGTCAGGCTGGAGGTGGAGACGGAGATCTCTTCCACGGCTCCGAGGCGAACGGGGGAGGGGGAGTAGTTGCCGGAGGTGCTGGTGCGGAACTTCTGGAAGTTGCTGTTCATGCCGTCTACGGTGATGTTGATGGCGGCTGCGGGGAGGGCGTTGAAGGTGGCGTAGCGTGCGTCGCCGGCGCTTTGGGAGCCGGGGGCGAGCTGGGTGAGGCTGGAGGCGTCGCGACCGTTGAGGGGCAGGTCCTGTACGGCGTCGGGCTTGATGGTTGCGGCGAGGGTGTTGGTGGTGGTCTCGAGGACTTCACTGCCGGAGATGACCTCGACCTCCGTGTTGGCGGCTCCGAGGACGAGGGCGACGTTGAGGTTGATGCTTCGGCCGGTCTCGATGCCGATGTCTTTGGTGACCGTGGTGGCAAAGCCGGGGTAGGTGGTGGAGAGGATGTAGGTGCCGACCTGGAGATCCGAGAAGGTGTACGCGCCGACGGAGTTGGTGGTCTGGGTGTTGCGGGAGCCGGTGGCGGGGTCGGAGATGATGAGTTTGGCGTTGGGTATGGCTGCGCCGGAGGGGTCGGTCACGGTTCCTGCGAGATTGCCGGTGGTGGTGGCTTGCGCGCCTGCTGGAGGGGTGGCTGCGAGGAACATGGTGGCGAACGCGAGGAGGGTAAGGGTCAGTTTCCGGAGCATATCGTGGCCTTTCTTTTTATCTTGCGTATTCTCGCATGTACTCTATTTTGTATTTGTAAGAAATTGCGACGACAGATAACCGACAGCAGATGCGCCAAGATGGAGGCTTATCCTCCGATCCTGGAGATCGGCGTGAAGCTGGAGCGGTGGTTTTGAAATCAGGAAGTAAGTTGAATTTATTAGGAATATTGCGATGTGTCCATCTTTTTTCGAGTGCTTCGTACTTTTTCGTTCAGCGTCGATGGAGCGGGTCCGTAAGTTGAGCGGGCGATGAAGCGAAGGGTGAGGGGTGATCAGGGAGAGCGATTCGGGTCGACGGGGGCGCATATGGAACATCTTCATCATTCGAATTCCAGTAGCACCCATACTTTATTGAATACGCAGGCTGGGCATCTGGGAATTTTGCCGGCTGTCAAAAGCAGCTGTGTACGTTGGTGTATACATGGACACACGCTGCTTACTTTCTCCAAAGGACTTCCAATTGCATGCAAGGTCTACGAGTGGTTGCGGGACTTCTCCTGCTGATTTTCTGCACCGAGTGCAAGGCCGAGACGCTGCAGGATTTTGCGAAGGAGTTCTGGGCTTGGCGGGCGCGGGAGCAGCCGTTCAGCGCGGATGATATTCCGCGGATCGACCGGCCGGCGGATATGAAGATCGACTGGTCGCCCGCTGCGATCGAGCGGGACCGGTTGGAGTTGGCGGGGTTTGAGGTGCGGTTTGCGCGGCTGGCGGATGCGTCGGCTCCGGTGGCGCGACTGGTGGACTACCGGCTGATGGGGTCGGCGTTGGCGAGGGTGCATTGGGAGCTGGATATCGACAAGCGGTGGCAACGCGATCCGAGCTTTTATGTCGATCAGACGCTGGGTGCGATCTACCTGCCACTGCTGCCGCCGCCGCCGTTCGAGGTGGAACGGCAGAGTGTGCTGGTGGCAAGGATGCGTTCGTTTCCAGAGACGGTGAAGGCGGCGAAGGCGAATCTGACGGATATGCGGCAGCCGTTTGTGGACCTGGCGACGGGGGATCTGGATAGGATCGGCGAGCGGCTGGGTACGGTAGTGACGGAGGTGAAGCCGAAGCTGGATGCGGAGCATCGGCGGGCTCTGGAGGCTGCGCTGCCGGGGGCGGTAAAGGCTCTGGAGGAATACAGGGCGTGGTTGCTGGTGCAGAAGGGACTGAAGCAGGAGACGGCGATCGGGCGGGAGAACTATCTCTACTTCCTGCGGCAGGTGGCGCTGGTTCCTTATACGCCGGAGGAGATGGTGCTGATGAGCCGGCAGGAACTGGATCGGACGATGGCGTTCTCGGCGTATGAGGCGGCGCGTAATGGAGAGTTGGCTCCGCTGCCGGTGTTCAAGAGCGTGGACGAGCAGATGCAGCGGGAGGAACGGGATGAGGTGGCGATCCGTGCGTATATGGAGAGTCACCATATACTTACGGTTCCTAAATGGATGATGCATTACCGAAACTTTGAAGTGCCGGCTTATGTGAAGCCGCTGCAGGGGATGGGGCCGGCGGACGATCTGACGTCGCCGACGCGGCTGACGCAGAATGGGACGAGTTATATTTCTGCGCCGAAGCCGGGGCCGCAGGGGTTCTTTGCGACTTCGCTCGATCCGCGGCCGATCATTTTGCATGAAGGCGTGCCGGGGCACTACTTTCAGGAGTCGCTGGACTTTGCGAACGCGGATGCGATCCGGCGACACTACTATGACTCGGGGCCGAATGAGGGGATCGGGTTTTATTCGGAAGAGATGATGATGGTGGCTGGGCTATTCGACCAGGAGCCGAGGACGCGGCAGTTGATCTATAACTTCATGAAGCTGCGGTCGTTGCGGGTGGGCGTGGATGTGAAGCTGGCGCTGGGTGAGTTTACGCCGGCGCAGGCGATGGATTATCTGTCGAAGACGGTGCCGATGAGTATGGGGACGGCGCGGGGTGAGGTGGCGCTGTTTGCTTCGGCGCCTGGGCAGGCGATCACGTATCAGATTGGTAAACTGCAGATCATGAAGCTGCTGGCTGATGCGCGGTTGAAGCAGGGGAGTGCGTTCTTGCTGCTGACGTTTCATGATTTTGTGTGGGCGAATGGGAATGTGCCGCTGTCCCTGCAACGTTGGGAGTTGCTGGGGGATGCGAGCGAGGTTCCGGCGTTGAAGCTTCAGTAGATTGTTTGTGTGAGGGTTGGGATGCGTTCAGTCATGTTGGGCCTGGTGGTTTGTTTGTGTGCGGTGCATGGGCTGACTCAGGGCAGGCGACAGGCCAATGCCGCAGGGCCACATGTGTTTGGCGATCTGAAGGTTGAGCAGTATGCGCCGAGCAGGAGCTACCACGTTGAGAACTACAAGGTCACGGCGCGGATCGACATGGAGAAGGGTGAGATCTTTGGCGATGAGGTTGTGACACTGCGGCCTTTGGGGGCGGGGCTGAAGAGCTTCTATCTGGATAGCTCGCAGTTGCAGATCGATCATGTAACGCTGAAGGGGGCGGCGCTACCCTTTCATCTGGATGGGGATAAGCTTTGGGTCACGCTGGATCGTGGGTACTCGCCTGCCGATGCTCTGGATGTACGGATTGTCTATCATGGCAATCCGCAGGGACGTCCGTTTCCGGATGCGGGGTTGAGCTTCATTCGGCCGGATGCGGTAAACCCGAAACGACCGCTGGAGGTCTGGTCTTATGGGTGGCCGCAGAACAACCACTTCTGGTTCCCGTGCTGGGATTATCCGAATGATAAGTCGACCAGCGAGGTGATCCTGACGGTGCCCGAACCGCTGTCTGTTGTGTCGAATGGGGCGCTAGTGAAGGAGACTCATGCAAATGGGCTGGCTACCTATGACTGGGCGGAGCAGGTGCCGCATAGTGTTTATCTGGTTTCGATTGCGGTGGGGCCCTGGACGAAGTACAGCCAGAGGTATGGGTCGAAGGCGGTGGACTATTACGTGCCGCCGGGGGTGGATGAGGCGACCGCGCTGCGGTCGTTTGGACTGACGCCGGAGATGATGGCTTTCTACTCGAAGATCTATGGGGTGGACTATCCGTATGAGAAGTATGCGCAGACGGCGGATCATGCTTTCGGCGGGGGTACAGAGAACATCAGCGCGACCAGCCTGGCTGAAACGACGTTGCATGATGCGAGGGCAGAGCAGGATTTTCCGAGTCTCGATCTGGTGTCTCATGAGCTGGCGCACCAGTGGTTTGGTGATCTGATCACCGAGTGGAGCTGGGATGATGCGTGGTTGAGCGAAGGGTTCGCAACCTTTTCAGCGGCGTTGTATCGAGGTCATCATGAGGGTTACGATGCATTCCGGTATCAGATTTATGAGGATCAACAGACGGCGATGCGGGAGGATATAGGGCGGTATCGGCGGCCGATTGTGGATCGTCACTATACGAAGCCATGGGAGATTCTGGATCGGACGACGTATCAGAAGGGCGCGGCTGTGCTGGATATGCTGCGCTATGTGATGAACGATGGCGTGGAGAAGACACCGACTGCCGATGAGCCTTACTTCAGGGCGTTACAGGCTTATCTGACTGCGTATCGTGCGGGTAATGTGGATACGCAGAACCTGATCGATATGATTCGGAAGACGACTGGGCTGGAGTTGAGCTGGTTCTTCGATGAGTGGGTGTTCAAGGGTGGATATCCGGAGTACGAAGTCAGTACGGCCTATGACTCCGCCAGGAGGGACGAGGCTGTGACGGTGCGGCAGACGCAGACTGTCGATGCGGTGACGCCTTTGTTCGATATGCCGGTGCACCTGGTTTTTCATGGTGCGCATGGGGAGCGGCAGGATGAGATGGAGCGAGTGCATCAACTGGCGGAGACGTTTCATGTGACGGTTGGGTGGACGCCGGTATGGGTGGAGTTCGATCCGAACGATCATATTTACAAGACCCTGAAGATTGCGGAGCCGGTTGAGGCGCTGGTGGCTCGGGGGGAGCGTGGCGAGACGATGATGAGCCGGCTTTGGGCTGCGGAGCAGTTGGGGCTTGTCAAAGGCGAGGGTGGTAAGGCTGCGGAGGAGGCGCTAATGCGGATGCTTGAGCGGGACTCTTACTGGGGTGTGAGGGTAGCCAGTGCCAAGGCTCTGGGATCGATGGGTGGGGAGCCTGCCAAGAGTGCGTTACTGCTGGCGTTGAAGCAGCCGAACAGTCATGTGAGGACTGCGGCGGTGCAGGCTTTAGGACAATTTGCGAAGGATGCTGGTGTACGGGCGATGCTTATGGAGCATATGAGGGATGACGATAGCTATGCAGTTGAGGCGATGTGCGCTCGGACGCTGGGAAGCTCTGGCGGCGCGGAGGCTTTGACGGCGCTGGAGGCTGAGGTCGCGGTGAAGCCTTCGCACTATGTGATGGCTGGCGTGCTGGAGGGTCTTTCTCATTACAAGGATGCGACGGCGCAGGCGATTGTGATGGAACAGACGAAGACGGGGTCTACCGATGAGGTTCGGGAGATGGCTGCGTTTGCGTTGACGAAGATGAAGGCGGCTAAAGACTAGCGAGGTTCAGACTCGGTAAGTAGTTCTACGAGGTACTGTTGCCAGATGGCTGCCATGGTGTGGGTGCCGTGGCCTCGGGTTTGATCGGTGATGGGAGGAGAACGAACTTGCCAGGGAAGATGCTGCAGGCCGACGCCGATGGGCGTGGGCCAGCATGGGAGGGTGCCGTGACCGTCGGTCATGGCATCTCTTTCCATGCGAGTTTCGAGCTAGACCCACACTTTGGAGTCGATTTTGCGTGGCCCGCGTCGTCCAACGGGTGTGTTGGTGGTGGGTGCCACGCTGCCCGCATTGTTGTTGACGACGCCGGGATTGCTGTTCGTGTTGCTGGGTGCGGGGCCGGCGCTGGTGGTTGAGCCCGGCGCGTAGTTCACGGCGGGATCGCCAAGGAATTCACGCGGCGGGCCAACACGATTCATACGGGCGAAGTTTGGTATTGCCAGCATGGGTGAACCATCCTGCCAGGTGCCGGTGATGGTCATGACACCGCCGAGCAGGTCCGGACGCCAGACGGCCTTGAGCGGAGCCGAGCTGAGTGGTTGATTGATGTTGGGTTGATCGGCGGTCTCCACGTTATAGACCAGCGGACCGTACTTGAGCGCAAGTGTGCCGGTATCAGCTTTGACACGGCTATCGGCGACGATGCGCTGTGGCTCCATGGGGAGCTCGAGCTCGATGTGATCTCCTGCCTTCCACTCGCGGGTGACGACTGCATAACCCTTTTCTATCAGCGGCTGCACGGGCTTGCCGTTGACAGCAAAACGCTTGACCCCACTAATGGCCGGGGTTTCCGTATAGAGCTTGCTGGTATTGCGGTTGGGAATGCGGACGTATACCGAGAAGGTCTTTGCCTGATCAGGATTGACGGTAATCCTGACCGCACCTTCCCAGGGGTAGTTGGTCTTCTGAACCATCTCGACCCTGGTGCCGGCAACCTCGCCCACATGGATCTTGCTGCCGACGAACATGTTGACGTAGATCCCGCCGGCTCCCTTGACGTAGGCCCAGGTGGGGATCATCAGGAGGGTGCGAGGGATGTTGCCAACGCAACACGGACAGACATGCCACAGCGTTCGCTGGGAGTTGACCAGGGGATTGGTGTAACAGAAGCTCTTGCCTTCAAGGTCCACGCCGCCCAGCAGCGCGTTGTACATGGTCTGCTCGTAAAGGTCTGCATAACGTGCATCGTGGTAGGCGATGTTGAGTTTGTACTGGAAGAACACCAAGCCGCAGCTGGAGCAGGACTCGCAATAGGACTGGTTGCCGAGCGAGTAATTCGGGCCGAAACCTTCGGAGGTTTCTCCGCTGCCGATGCCGCCGGTCAGGTAGAACTTGCGGTTGACCATGTTGTCCCAGAGTGAGATGACTGCACTTTGGTAGTCGGTGTCCCCTGTTTCAGCGGCTATATCGGCCATCCCAGAGTAGAAGTAGGTGGCGCGCACGGCATGACCGACTGCCTCATACTGCTGTCCGGGGGGCAGATGGCTTTGATCGTATTCCTGTCCACCGCGGCGGGAGTCGAGAAGGAATTTGGCGAGTTGGATATAGCTATCGCCGCGATGATTGCCTTCCTGATCGTTGACGAAGCGCCCGAAGCGAACCAGGGCCTGCTCCATCTCCTGGTGCCCGTCGAACCACTCCTTTTTTCCGGGGCCGATGTTTGCAGCCCAGCAATCGGCCAGTTTCTTTGCGGCGTTGTAGAGTCGCAGGTCCTGGCCATCAGTCAACGTGTAGTGGTTGATGGCTGACTCAATGAAGTATCCGGAGACGTAGCCCTCATGGTTGCCACGCTGCGCGGGGGTCCAGTGTGCGGGCCATACAGTACGGTCGGCAAGGGTATACGCCGTCTGAAGGTAGCCGTCCGGCTCCTGCGCGGCGAGGATGATGGGAATCCACTTTTCTATCGTGGTGTGCATCCGGGCTTGCGCTGCGATGATCTCGGGGTCATCTTGCGGATCGACCATGAGGGCAATGCACATGGACTCCACGGTCTGATGCACCCATGCATTCGAGAAGACGTAGCCGATATGTTTGGCGTGAGGCTCCCCGCGCAGTGCCTTGGCGGCCTCCAGGAAGTTGTCGAGACCGCCCTGGCCTTCACGAAGGTCGCTGCGCTCGCAGTAGTCGATGCAATGGGGAATCCAATTGACGATCAGGGCTTTGGCCCGGACGTTCCAAAGCGGGCTGTCGATGGAGTACTTGCGGGTGTACACCACGTCCAAGCGTTTTTTTGGCGGAGACGGTTCAGCATGAACGCGGATAGTGGATGGGGGCTGGTCTTCAAGGCCGTTCGCACTCAGCTTCAGCACGTAGTCGCCCGATGCTGAAAAGGTGGCTGTCGTTACTGCTGCTGCAGGATTTGCAAAGGAAACAGTTCCGGGGCCGGACTCTTTGCCCCAGCGGACGACGTCCTGAGGCTTTGGGTCAAGCCAGGTGGCTTTTCCAGAGAGATAGGTCTTGCCGCCGAGTACGACGGAGCGATCCAGACCGGCATCGACCACGGGAGGCAGCGTAGGAATGGGCCCGGAGCTGTAGACCCTCCACTCCAGAATGGAGGCGGGGTGCATGCCATCGGGCTTGACTTCAATTCGCACCTTACTCGTGCGGACCTCGTCGAAGGTGGTGGTGTTAAACGCGTCCAGGCTGGTGCCGAGGCCCTTGGGGTTGGTGACGGGAACGAAGTCAGTGCCGTCCCAGTAAAGGACGCGATAGGAGGCTGGAAGCGCTATGTTGGCGCGGCTGTACTCAGGGTTCTTGCTGGTGCGATCTACGCCCCAGTAGAGATCGACCTTACTGGTGGCAACAGGGCGCGACCAGTCATACTGGACCCACTGCGCGTCTTCCAAGCGGGGCCGTAAAACGTATCCACCGTTCGTGCGGTCGTGTGAAGTGGCCGGAACGAAGCCGTCGTTCAGCGCAGAGACTTTATTCTCGCTGGTGCTATACAGGCTCGATGGCATGGCGACACGGGCGAGATTGGCCTGAAGCTCTGAGGCCTGAGCGAAGGCTGTGGAGCGCTGAACCGCCGTCAGGAGCGCGCTTCCGGCCATACCACCGAGGAATTTGCGACGATCAACTCGATGCTGCCCGGACGGGTCGTCTTGCGGGACATTCTGCGTCTGATCTGAGTTGCGGGGAGACGTTATGTGATGGGTACGCCTGGACATGATGGTTTCCTTCCTGTCAGACCTAAGTTCCAATACAATACATAAACTCTATGGATTGTATCCGAAATCGTATCCTTATCCGCAGTCAGCCTACAGGCGCCCCCGCCACTATGTCCAGCGGAAACGAGCCTTCCCGATCAGGTTACGCTGTCTCCCCGCGCTCTGCCAGTGGATTCGAGCCCGGGCAATGAGGAGGTATGAGTTGATCGCGATCCTAATTTAGTATACTTTTTTGTATTATTTAGAAACACTTCGGAGTTGCATGCGAACGCTTTCTCTTCAGGTCCTTCTTCTTTGCTCCTTCGTTCAGACGCTTCCCTCCGCGTTTTGTGCGCCTGCTCCTCATAAAGTTCAGTTGAAGGCGGTGCCTCTGCCCCTGAACAGCGTGCGGTTGACAGGCGGCCCACTGAAGAAGGCGCAGGATCTCGACGCACAGTATCTGCTGGAGCTTCAGCCGGAACGGATGCTGGCCTTTCTGCGTCAGCGCGCCGGTCTCGAGGCCAAGGCACAAGGATACGGCGGTTGGGACGGTCCGGGGCGGCAGCTTACCGGGCACATTGCGGGACATTATCTCTCTGCGATCAGCATGATGTATGCGACCACGGGCGATGTGCGTTTCAAGGAACGAGCCGACGAGTTTGTCGCCGAGTTGCAGACGATTCAAAACGCACAGGGCGATGGCTACATCGGTGCGCTGCTGGACGCCAAAGGTGTGGACGGCAAGGTGAAGTTCCAGGATCTGAGCAAGGGCGAGATCAAGTCTGGGGGCTTTGACCTCGACGGGCTCTGGTCTCCCTGGTACGTCGAGCACAAGCTCTTCGCCGGACTGCGCGATGCGTACCATCTCACCGGTGACCGCACGGCGCTTGAGGTCGAGATCGAGTTCGCTGGCTGGGTGGAGGGCATTCTCAAGAATCTCAATGAGGATCAGATTCAGCGCATGCTGGCGACCGAGTTCGGCGGCATGAACGAGGTGCTGGCGGATCTCTACGCAGACACTAACGACACGCGCTGGATGAAGCTATCAGACAAGTTTGAGCACCACGCCATCGTCGATCCGCTCTCGCAAGGACAGGACATCCTTGCTGGGAAGCACGCTAATACGAACATTCCGAAGATGATCGGCGAGCTTGCGCGCTACGAATACACGGGCGATGAGAAGGACGGCAAGGCGGCTAACTTCTTTTTCGATGAGGTGTCCCTGCATCACAGCTTCGCCACCGGCGGAGACGGCAAGAACGAGTACTTTGGCCAGCCCGACAAGATGAACGACATGATAGACGGCCGCACTGCCGAAAGCTGCGCCGCGTACAACATGATCAAGATGGCGCGGACGCTGTTCTCGCTCGATCCGCAGGCCCGTTACGCGGACTTCGTCGAGCGTGCCGATCTGAATGCCATCCTTGGCGGGCAAGACCCCGACGATGGGCGCGTCAGTTATATGGTTCCGGTCGGCCGCGGCGTGCAGCATGAGTATCAGAACAAGTTTGAAAGCTTCACCTGCTGCGTCGGATCGCAGATGGAGACGCACGCCTTTCATGCCTATGGAATCTATAACGAGTCCGGCAACAAGCTGTGGGTCAGCCAGTACGATCCCACCACCGTCGATTGGGCTTCGCAAGGAGTGAAGCTCGAGATGGTTACGGACCTGCCGATGGGCGATACCGCGACCCTGAAGATGACCTCCGGTCAGTCAAAGGTTTTCACGCTTGCGCTGCGGCGTCCGTACTGGGCGACCTCCGGTTTTGCGGTGAAGGTGAATGGGGTGTTGCTCAAGAATGTCTCCGGACCTGACACCTACATCGAGATCAACCGCAGATGGAAGGTGGGCGATGCCGTTGAAGTCGTCCTGCCGAAGACGCTGCGGAAGGAGCCCCTGCCGGACAATCCAAACCGCATGGCGATCATGTGGGGGCCGCTGGTGCTGGCAGGTGACCTGGGTCCGGAGGTAAGCCGCAGACGGAACGGCGGCGAGGGCAGTGCAAGCGCTGTCCCAGAAGCTGCCCCGGCGCTCATCACCGCGGAGCATAACGTCAATGGCTGGCTGAAGCCGGTTGCCGGCAAGCCCGGGATCTTCCGAACTGCCAATTTAGAGCAGAAACAGGAGGTCGAGTTCGAGCCGTTCTACGAGATGCCGCGCCGCCGTTATGCCATCTACTGGGACGTCTTTACTCCTAACGACTGGGCGAAAAAATCCGCCGACTATGAAGCTGAAGCGGTTAGCGATAAGAAGCTTACGGCGGCCACCATCGGCTTCGCCCAGCCTGGTCAGATGCAGACAGAGCGCGACTTCGGAGAGAAAGATGAAGACAGCACGCCGGTGCAGCTCCAGGGCCGCTATGGGCGGCAGGGAACAGCCTGGTTCTCGTATGACCTGCCGGTCGACTCCGCTTCTCCCGTGATCCTGGTTGTGACTTACAGCAACGATGCGAAAGGGCGTAAAGGCAGCTTCGACATTCTGGTCGATGGCACAAAGGTTGGGGAGCAGGCGATTGAAAGACGAACTCCAGAGCTGGATATTCGCTTCTTTGACGTCAAGTACTCACTTCCTCTTGACCTCGTAAAAGGCAAACAGAAGGTTACGGTACGCTTTCAGGCAAAAGACGGCGACACTATTCCAGGAGTTTTTGGAATTCGCACCGTGCGTACTGATGCTGCGCGATAAGAACCTAATGTGCCAGCAATGTAATGTTCGCTCAACGTTGCAAGGGTGATGCTGTCCCGGGCCTCAATGGGCGCGGGTCGATGCTCGTATGAAGACGGCTGCACCTCGTCTGCGAGGGAGGGCAATAAAACGCTCGTCAGTGTTGTGTACATAATCGTATACACTTAGTGTTGTGCTTATCAGAGTCGTGGTTGAATGGGTTAGCGCTGCCTCTGAAGACAGCAGTTTCGACTTTGTATAGAACTAGATAGATTAAGGAGTACAGGTTGGATTTGTCAGGCGTGTCACTTATCGGCGATCAGGCTGGAAGCACAGGGCAGGATGTTTTCCGGGGGATCAACCCGCAGACTGGCGCATCGCTCGAGCCTGCGTTTTATCCTGCAACGGCTACGGAGTTGGAACAGGCTACGGCCTTGGCGCAGGAAGCTTCGCCGGTCTTTGCCGCGCTTGATGGAGTTACTCGGGCTAAGCTGCTGCGGAGGATCGCTGACGGTCTGACAGAAGAGGGAGCCGCGATCGTGGAACGCGCTCACCTGGAGTCAGGCCTGCCGCTCCCCAGGCTCCAGGGCGAACTGGGACGAACCACAGGCCAGCTCAAACTCTTTGCGGATGTGCTGGAAGAGGGTTCGTGGGTCGATGCCCGCATCGATGAGGCTCTCCCGGAACGCAAGCCCTTGCCCCGCTCAGATATCCGTTCGATGCTGCGACCGCTCGGCCCCGTCGCGGTGTTTGGTGCGAGCAATTTTCCCCTGGCATTCTCCGTAGCGGGTGGCGATACAGCCTCCGCTCTGGCGGCAGGGAATCCAGTCATTGTGAAGGCCCACCCCGCGCATCCGGGAACCAGTGAGATCGTCGGGCAGGTTATACAGAAGGCGATTCAGGAGAGTGGCTTGCCGGCGGGGATCTTCTCCCTGCTCTTCGATTCAGGCATTGAGGTCGGTGTAGCGCTGGTGAAACATCCACAGATCAAGGCGGTGGCGTTTACCGGTTCGGCCCTCGGAGGTCAGGCGTTAATGCGTCTTGCGGCAGCGCGGCCTGAACCGATTCCGTGCTATGCGGAGATGGGCAGCACCAATCCACTCTTTATCCTGCCCGGCGCTCTGCGGGAGCGCGGCGCTTCGCTTGCACAAGGCTTGCAGGGATCGTTCACGCTTGGCTCAGGACAGTTCTGCACCAAGCCGGGCGTGGTCTTCGTACCGGACTCCGGCAGCGAGTCGTTTGTCGAGTCGTTATCCGGTGGCGTCGCCTCGCTCGGCGGTCACCAGATGCTGACGAATGGCATCGCGGCAAAGTACGGCAATGCCATTGAACAGCGCGTCTCCGAAGGTAAGGCGCAGTTGCTGGCATGCGCACAGAGCTTGCCAGACAACGGCGGCGCAGTTGGAGCGCCGGCCATCTTCAGCGTATCGCTTGAACAGTTTATGCAGCATCCGGAGCTGAGTGAAGAGGTCTTTGGGCCAACGACGCTTCTAGTTCACTACGGCGCTGAGAAGGATCTGCTTGCCGCCGCCACCAGCCTGCACGGCCATCTCACCGCGACGATCCACGGTACTGATGAAGATCTCGCGCAGGCACAGGAGTTGGTGGCCGTTCTTGAGACCAAGGTCGGCCGCATCCTCTTCAACGGTTATCCGACCGGGGTCGAGGTCTGCCACGCAATGGTGCATGGCGGTCCATTTCCGGCTACATCGGATGGCCGCTCCACCTCAGTCGGCACCCAGGCGATGCTGCGGTTTACGCGGCCGGTCTGCTACCAGGACTTCCCGAATGAGGCACTACCCGGGGAGCTTCGACGTGAAAATGTTTCCGGAATTATGCGCTTGGTGAATGGGAATCTGACTCGGGTTGCACAATCCTAAGTCCCTTTGTTTCCTATGGACTATAACCTTCGTCCAATGCCAGTATGCCCGGAGCCGGAGCTGCATTGTTTGAAGTTTCCAAGGTCTGGGCGAAGCGAATCTTTGAATCATAATAGTATCCAATTCTGTCGACAATACGGGTTATGATCAATCCATGAGCATGAACACTGCGGTACTGGTCGTCGATTCTCATACAGAAGGCGAACCCACTCGCGTCGTCGTGAGCGGCGGTCCTGACCTCGGGCAAGGCAGCTTGATGGAGCGCGTAGAGCGCTTTCGACGCGACTTCGACGGTTTTCGCTCAGGTGTCGTCTGTGAGCCGCGAGGATCTGAGGTCGTGGTCGGCGCACTGCTCGTCGAACCGCTTTCAGAAGACGCTTCGGCAGCGGTTCTCTTCTTCAACGACGTTGGATATCTTGGCATGTGCGGCCATGGAACGATCGGCGTCATCAAGACGCTGGCTTACCTGGGCAGAATCAAGCCGGGACAGCACAAGATTGAGACCTCTGTGGGAGATGTCTCGGCCTGTCTTCATGAGGATGGCAGTGTCACCGTCTCCAACGTGCCCAGCTATCGCCTGCAGGCCTCCGTTCCCGTGGACGTACCGGGACTGGGACGTTTTGTGGGGGATATCGCGTGGGGAGGGAATTGGTTCTTCCTCATCGGGGAACATCCGTTCGAGATCCTGCCCAGCAATAGAGCTGAGTTGGTTGCAGCTTCAACCGCGATTCGCAACGCTCTGCACGCCAGCGGCATCAAGGGCGTGCCGGGTGAACACTCCGACTATATCGACCACATCGAGTTCTTCTCGGAGCCGGTCGATCCCGCCAACTCCTCACGCAGCTTCGTGCTTTGCCCCGGAACCGCCTTTGACCGTTCCCCCTGCGGGACCGGCACCAGTGCGAAGATGGCCTGCCTATATGCGGATGGCAAGCTCGTACCGGGACAGACCTGGCGTCAGGAGAGCATTCTCGGAACTGTCTTTGAAGGGACAGTTGAGCCAGGAGAAGGCGAGATGGTGCTCCCCAGTATCCGTGGACGCGCATGGATTACAGGAGAGTCGAAGTTGATCTTTGCGGGTGACGATCCATTCTCCAAGGGGATTCAATTTTAAGATGGCGGCGTTTGATGTTGTAATTGTGGGGGCCGGGATCGTTGGAAGCGCGTGCGCTCGTGAGTGTGTGCGTGCCGGGTTTCGAGTGGCGATCGTCGAAGGCGGTGTCCCTGCCGGCGGAGCCACGGCGGCTGGGATGGGGCACGTCGTCGTCATGGACGATTCACCCGCGCAGCTTGCGTTGACGACATACTCCCGCGGGCTTTGGAACGCAGAGTTGCCGGAGCTTCCGCGCACCGTAGAGTATGAGGCGCGCGGCACCATCTGGGTCGCAGCCGATGACGAGGAGATGGTCGAGGTTCATGCCAAGCAGGCGACCTATGAAAGGGTCGGCGTGTGTGCTGAAGTGCTCGATTCCACTGACCTTGCCACGCAGGAGCCGAACCTTCGCAGCGGACTTGCGGGCGGACTGCTAGTGCCCGATGATGGCGTGATCTATCCCCCTGCTGCCGCGCAGTTTTACTTGTCGGAAGCACGCAGGCTCGGCGCGGAGTTTCATCTCTCTCGCGCCATCTCCGCCGCCAACGGCGTAGTTTTGTTGGCGGATGGAACCCGGCTTACTGCGCCGCACATCGTGCTGGCCGTGGGGACAGAATGCGATCTGCTGCCGGCCCTTCCGATCAAGAAGCGGAAAGGTCACCTCATCATCACGGATCGCTACCCGAATTTTCTGCACCATCAACTGGTCGAACTAGGCTATCTCAAGAGCGCGCACAAGGTTGTGACGGACTCGGTCGCCTTCAACATTCAACCGCGCCAGACGGGCCAGCTTCTGATCGGTTCCTCGCGTCAGTATGGTGATGAAGATCCAAGGGCGGATGCCGCCGTTCTACGCCAGATGCTTGAACGTTCCATGCTCTACATGCCCGCTCTCGCAAATATCTCGGCATTGCGAGTGTGGACGGGTTTTCGTGCTTCGACCGCGGATAAGCTGCCCTTGATCGGGCCGGCGGCCGGGCTCTCGGACGATAAATCGCTTTGGCTTGCCGCGGGCTTTGAAGGACTCGGCATCACGAACGCGCCCGGAGCAGCGAGGCTCCTGGTCGATGGTCTGCTGGGACATGCGTCGCAGATCGATGCCTCTCCGTATCTTCCCATCCGGCTTGCCGCGCAGGTGGAGGCGACCCATGCCTGATCTCTGCATCACGATCAACGGGATAGAGGTCCGCGTGGTCAAGGGCACGACTGTGGCTGCGGCGATGCTGCAAGTTGGTGTGGCCTGCCGCATCTCGGTCAGTGGGGAAGCCCGAACAGCGCTTTGCGGAATGGGCATCTGTTTTGAGTGCAGAGCCACTGTCGACGGCGTGCCCCATCGCACGACATGCCAGCTCCAGTGCGTGGAAGGTATGACCGCGGAGACGATGCGATGATCTGGACTGACGTATTGGTGATTGGTGCAGGCCCGGCTGGAATCGCTGCAGCCACGGCGGCTGGGGAGAACGGGCGCGAGGTCATCGTGCTCGATGACAATGCAGCTCCGGGTGGCCAGATCTGGCGTGGTGGTGTCGAAGCCCCGGTTGCAAAACCCGGTGGCGGCGAGGACGCAGCCAAGGATAAAGCCATCGCAAGGCTGAAGCGCTCGGGCGCCGAACTCCTCAGCGGATATCGAGTCTTCGACGCACAGAGCTCCTCCACGGTGCAGGCGATTCATCAAAATCAGACCGATCGCTTCAGCTATAAGCATCTGGTCCTGGCTACCGGCGCACGCGAGCGCTTTCTTCCGTTCCCGGGATGGACGCTGCCTGGCGTCTTTGGAGCAGGCGGCCTGCAGGCCCTGGTCAAAGGCGGCTTTCCGGTCAAAGGAAAACGCGTCGTCGTGGCTGGAACAGGACCGCTGTTGCTTGCGGTCGCCGCGCACTTGAAGGCTTATGGGGCGAAGGTTGTTTGCGTTGCGGAGCAAGCCAGCGTCTCGCAGCTTGCGCCCTTTGCCGCGTCGCTCTGGTCGCATCCGGCCAAGGTCTGGCAAGGTGTTCATTACCGTGCAACGCTGGCCTCCACGCCGTATCGCAATGGATGCTGGCCCGTTGCCGCCACGAGCAATCAAGACGCCTCAGCCCTTAGCAGCGTGACCTTGTCGGACGGTAAGCGCACATGGGATGAGCCCTGCGACCTGCTGGCTTGCGGCTTCCATCTCGTGCCTAATACCGAGCTTGCCTCGCTGCTGGGATGTGAGCTTGAGGGAGCCTTCGTCAAGGTCGATGAACAGCAGCGGACGTCTCTTCCAGAGGTCTTCTGTGCGGGTGAGCCCACAGGGATTGCCGGCTTGGAAGCGGCTCTAATTCAGGGCGAGATCGCAGGCCTGACCTGTGCTGGCAAGCCAACCAGCCAGCTCAAAAAGCGTGCGGCTGCGGAGCGCGGCTTTGGTCAGCGGCTGGAGAAGGCCTTCGCCCTGCGGCCGGAGGTGCTGAAGCTTGCCACGCCACAGACGATCGTCTGCCGCTGTGAAGATGTACCGCTCGGCAAGATCAGCGGGCACATCGGTTGGACTGACGCCAAGCTGCAAACCCGTTGTGGCATGGGTCCGTGCCAGGGCCGCATCTGCGGCCCGGCGGTTGAAGCACTGCTCGGATGGCGGCCTGTCTCCATCAGACAGCCGCTCTATCCGGTGCCGCTTGAAGTTTTCTGCTCTGAGCAGGAAGAGCCTGAGCCTGTCTCAGCAAGTTGAGCGAGTTATTCACTATTTCAAGGAGAAACATATGATCTGGTCCGGCGTAATGCCCGCAATGACGACACCGTTCGACGAAGCAATGAAGGTCGACCACAGCTTTTTAGCGCAGCACGCCGCATGGCAGCTCGGCAACGGATGCAAGGGCCTCGTCATGCTCGGATCACTCGGCGAGGGTGCAACGCTTGAGCACACTGAGAAGATTGCCATCCTCAAGACGGCTGTCCGCGTCGCAAAGGATGCGCCGGTAGTCGCGGCCATCTCTCATCTCTCAACCGAAGGTGCTGTGAAGCTGGCGCAGGAAGCTGAAGCTGCGGGTTGCGCCGGGCTTATGGTCCTGCCGCCCTATGTCTACACCTCTGACTGGCGCGAGATGAAGCAGCATGTCGCCACGGTCATCGCTGCCACCAAGCTGCCATGCATGCTTTACAACAACCCCGTTGCCTACAAGACGGACTTCCTACCCATCGAGATGGCAGAACTCGCAAGCGAGCATGAGAACCTCACCGCCGTGAAGGAATCCAGCGCGGACGTTCGTCGCGTCTCGGCCATCCGTGAGGTTCTTGGCGATCGTCTCCGCATCTGCGTCGGCGTCGATGACGTCCTCGTGGAAGGCGTCTATGCTGGCGCGGTTGGCTGGGTTGCGGGTCTCGTCAACGCTTATCCGGCTGAGTCGGTTCAACTGTTCGAGCTCGCAACCGCCGGCAAGACCGTGGAGGCCTTTGAGCTCTATCGCTGGTTCCTGCCGCTGCTCCGCATGGATACGGTGCCGAAGTTCGTGCAGCTCATCAAGTGGGTGCAGGAGCAGGTTGGCGTTGGCTCTGAACGCGTGCGCGCGCCTCGTCTCGTGCTGAACGGCAAGGAGCTTGAAGTCGCCAGGGCGGAGTTTGAGAAGGCCCATGCAACTCGTCCGCAGGTCACTTCCAAGGCGTTCTCGGAGTTTGCCGGAGCCTAGCTTCCGTCATTAGAAAAGAAAGCCGCACAGATCTTCTGTGCGGCTTTTGTTTTGACGCGAGTTTCCGGTGATCAGCCACACTAAATTTTGTATACGAGTTTGTATTTTGTTGTAGAGTTTCAGCATGGCCCGCGCGTCCAAGTTCCTGCATCTCGCAGCCCTCTTGCTGCCCCTCGGTTCGCTGGTATCGGTTGCCGCTCAAACTGCGCATCCCGCAAACATCCCTATGGCCGAAACCTTCACAGAAGCGGACCGGCTTCGCGGCAGCTATGGCCCGTATCGATCGAACAATGATCTGCTTTACTACCATCTCGATGTGAGGGTCGATCCGGCGAAGAAGTCCATCAGCGGGAAGAACAGTGTGCGTTTCAAGATGCTGGAGGACGGTCAGCGCATTCAACTGGACCTGGTTTCAACCCTTCAGATCGACAAGGTTCTCTTCGACAAGCCCAAAGGCGCAACCACGCCACTGCACTTTGAGCGTGCAGCCGGCAGGACCGTCTATATCGACTTCCCCAGAACCTTGCCTAAAGGCGAAACTGACACCATCGAGGTCTTCTATTCAGGTCATCCGGTTGAGATGGGCCGCTTTGGTGGCATCGTCTTCCGCAAGGACCCGATGGGCAGGCCGCTCGTCAACACCGCCTGCGAGGAGGAGGGCGCCAGTGTCTGGTGGCCCAATAAGGACCAGTGGCGAGATGAGGTTGAGAGCATGGACCTCAGCGTGGAAGCACCCAGCGACCTAGTGGAGGTCTCAGGCGGCAAGTTCCAGGGCAAGACCGATCTCCATGATGGCTTCACACGTTGGGACTGGAAGATTCAATACCCCATCAATAACTATGATGTGTCGCTGAATATTGGAACCTATGTTCATTTCAGCGATACCTATAAGACGCTTCCGCTTGATTACTTCGTCTTCCCGGAAGATATTGAGAAGGCGAAGCATCAGTTTGTCCAGGCCAAGCACATGCTCAAGGCATACGAGCATTACTTTGGTGAATATCCCTTCCTCAAAGACGGCTACAAGCTGGTTGAGGCTCTTTACTCCGGAGTGGAGAATCAGACCGCCATCACCTATGGCAACCACTTTGAAAATGGCTATCTGGGCCGGCCCAGGACCGGCATCGGAACCAGGTTCGACTTCATCATCATCCATGAGAGTGCGCACGAGTACTTTGGCAACAGCATCACCGCCAAGGATCGTTCCGATATGTGGATTCATGAAGGCTGGGCGAACTACTGCGAAGGCCTCTTCGTGGAGTTCATGTGGGGCAAGTCGGACGGCATCACCTACGTCAACACCGGTAAGGAGAACGTCAAGAATCAGTTCCCTGTGATCTCGCAGGAGGGTGTCTTCAGCACACCGCCCGGCGATCAGTACAAGAAGGGTGGCCTGTTCCTCAACACGCTTCGCAGCGTAGTGGGAGATGACGTCTGGTTCCCGCTGCTGCATGACTACTACCAACACTTCAAGTATCAGACCATCATGACCACGGACATGGTCGCCTTCTTCAACCAGCAGACGAAGATGGACCTGACCCCCATCTTCAATCAGTATCTGCGCCACGCCGCCATCCCTGTGCTGCAACTTCGCTTCGACGACGCGGCCCACACCGTCTCATATCGCTGGCAGGCCGACGAAGCAGCCTTTGCGATGCCGATTCGCGTAGGCAGCAAAGAGAACTGGCAACTGATCTATCCGACTACCAGCGAATGGAAGACACTTTCTACGCCGCTGACTAAGGATCAGTTCGAGGTAGCGACCGATATGTATTACGTTGGGATCAGCAAAGAGTAAGGGAGCGTTTGCCATGATGGACTATATACTTTGGCTCGTATTGGCGGCCCCATTCTGGCTCTCACATTATGCGCCAAAGGTCTTTCGCGTCCGTGTCGATACAACCGTCGGCAGCTTCGTGATCGAGACGCATCGCGCCTGGTCGCCTCATGGCGCAGACCGCTTCTATGAGCTTGTCCGAGCCCGCTACTACGATGACAATCGCTTCTTCCGCGTCGTCCCCGCCCATTGGGTACAGTTTGGCGTCAACGGCAATCCGCAGGTCGCGCAGCAGTGGCGTCACCGCACCATTGCTGACGATCCGCTGCTTTGTCACAACACGCCGGGCTTCATCGGCTTCTCAAATACCGCACCCAACACCCGCTCCACGCAGGTCTACATCAACACGGGAGACAACTCCGCACGCAATGATGTAGAGGCCGGCTTCGCTCCGTTTGGCCGCGTCGTCGAAGGCATGGACATTGTCGAAAAGATCTACAGCGGCTACGGCGAACACTCCGGCGGCGGCATGAGAGCCGGCCACCAGGATCAGATGTTTGCGGGCGGCAATGCATACTTCGATCGCGAGTTTCCCAGGCTCGACAAGCTTCTGAGCGTATCGCTGATCTCGTTCGATCAGCCCAGCCTCCCGGACAACATCTGTCATGCCGGCAACGAGCATCCCAAGCCAAAGGAAGACTGAAGACCCATGGAAGACTCAACCCAGAGCGCTACCGATACGACCCGCCGCCGCTTTCTCAAACAGATTGCCGCCGCACCCGCGCTGGCTCTCGCCTCAGGCGGCAGCGCTCTAAGCCAGGCCGCGACGAAGCCGGCAGCCAGTCCCGCCACAAAGACCAACAAGTTCGTCGCCATCCAGATTGGCGGCCGTTCGTTCGTCGATGAAGGCGTCGATCAGTGCCTTGACACGCTCCAGCAGGTGGGTGGAGTCAACGTCGTGATGGCGACGGTCTTCACCTACGGCTCCGGTCTTGCAGGCCGCCAGGTTCATGGCGAACCGCTCCCGGACCACGGCATCAAGGAGTACGACCGCGTCCAGGGCGGCAGCTTCACCAGGGTTCATCCAGAGTTTTATGCCGCCTCACCCATCAAGGACATCCGCGCCCCTGAACTGGGTGACTTCGACATCCTCGCCGACGTGATCCCCAAAACGAAGGCCAAGGGGATGCAGACCTATGCGCTCTTTGAAGAGAACTACAACCCTCGCCTCATCCCAAACTTTGCCGCCATTGCAGAGGTCGATCTCTACGGCCGCGTAGGCGGCACCACCTGCTTCAACAACCCCAATGCCCGCGCCTTCCTGTCGTCTATGGTCTCTGACTGGGTCACCAACAACGATATCGACGGGCTCATGTGGGAGTCTGAGCGGCAAGGTCCGCTCAACAACACCATCGGTGCCAGCTTCAACAAGATCTTCCCTCGCCGCTCTTCAACCGCAAACTGCTTCTGCGAGCATTGCATCCGCAAAGCCAAAGAAGTCGGCATCGACGGCAACCGCGCCAGACAGGGATACATCGCACTGGATCACTGGGTCATCCGCACACAAGCCGGCCCCGCAACCTCAGACGGCAGCTTCGTCGGTCTCTGGCGTCTCTTCCTGGAGTTCCCGGAGATCTTTGCATGGGAGCGCTTCTGGTACACCAGCCAGGAGGAGATGTACGCCCTCATCTACGGCACCGCCAAGGCCATCAAGCCGCGCCTGCAGGTCGGCTGGCACATCATGCACGTCGTGACCATGAGCCCTTTCTACTCTGCTGACACCAACTACGCGCGCCTGGTGCCGTTCTCCGATTACCTCAAGCCATGCCCATATAACAACTGTGCCGGACCCCGGCTCGCGCAGTACATCCGCAACGTTCAATCGACGATCTTCCGCGACCTCACCCCGGAGCGCGTACTTGACATGCACTACGCCTTCTTCGGCTATACCGGTGAGCCCACGCTCGACAAACTCCCCACCTCCGGTCTCTCGGGCGATACGGTCGGCATCGAAACCAAACGCGCCATCGCCGATGTGCAGGGAGCCATCCCCATCTACCCCGGCATCGATATCGACGTACCCACCGAGCTCAATGAAAAGCGCACCCAACCCTCTGACGTCCGGGCCGCTACGCTCTCTGCGTTGAAGGCCGGCGCCCCCGGTGTCGTGCTGTCTCGCAAGTACGCAGAGATGAAGCTGACGAACATCGCGGGAGCAAAGCAAGCCCTGCATGACTTTGGAGCGATCGGCTAACCAACCAGGAGGGAACTGATGACCACCCGACTCACAACGCTGCTCACTCTCCTCTTCCTGGCATTGGCCTTCGATGCCGCGGCACAACCAGTCCGCAACTCCTTTCCGCCGGAAGAGTTCGCAGCTCGTCGCGCCCACGTCTTTGAGAAGATCGGAGACGGCATCGCCATCCTTGAAGGCACAACCGAGCGCCCCGGCGAGCAGCCCTTCCGCCAGGGAAACCAGTTCTACTACCTCACCGGCGTCAGCGAAGCTCGCGCCATCGCCCTCCTAGACGGCCGCACCAAAGAGACGACCATCTTCCTGCTTCCCCTCAAGGCATTGGACGTGGATTCGAAGTATGGTCCCGGAGCGCTCTATCCCGGGGATGATAGCGCACGCACGTCAGGCGTTACCCGGGTCCTTCCCCGCGAGGAGCTGACGGCGATGCTCGCGCCCATCGCGCGTGAGGGCCGCACCATCTACACACCCTTCCGGCCGGAGGTCCTGGGCAGCGCCTCATCGTACGACACGCTCCTCCTCACCAGGCTGAATCATGACGATCCCTGGGACGGCCGCTTCGGAAGGGAAGAGGCCTTCCGTCTCAAGCTCATGACCGCCTCCCCAAAGTCTGAGATTCGCGACCTCGATCCCATCGTCGACGAGCTCCGCGCCATCAAGAGTGAGCGCGAGATCGCCGTGCTGCGTGAGGCCACGCGCATTGCTGACCGTGGAATCCTGCGCGCCATGCACGCAGCCAAACCCGGCCTGTACGAGTATCAGCTCCAGGCAGAGTCGGAGTATGAGTTCAAGCGAGACGGTGCCTATGGACCGGCATACTTTGCGCTGGTCGCGACCGGCAAAAACACCTGGTACACCCACTATCACTACGACACCGCACAGCTCGCACCAGGTGATCTCATCCAGTACGACTACGCGCCGGACTATCGCAACTACACGTCAGATGTGACGCGGATATTTCCCGCCAGCGGCAAATTCACCGCCCACCAGCGCGAGTACTATGTCATCTATCTGCGCCTGTACCAGGCCATCATGGGCTCAATCCAGGTTCATGAATCGCCCGTCACGGTAACCCAGCGGGCAGTCGCAAAGATGGACGCAATCGTTGCGGCCTATACCTTTACAGACCCTGCGATCAAGAAGGCTGTCCTGGAGTTTGTGGATACCTTCCGCGGCAAGAAGGGCGGCTTCCTGGGCCATGCGGTCGGCATGGAGGTCCATGACGTATATGGCTCTTACAGAACGCTGGAGCCCGGCATGGTCTTCACCATTGAGCCCATGCTGCGTCTGCCGGAGGAGCACGTCGCCGTTCGTCTGGAAGACATGCTCCTCATCACACCCAGCGGCTATGAAAACCTCTCCCGCTCGGTGCCTATCGAGGTCACCGACATAGAAAAGTTCATGGCCGCTCCCTTACCCAAAGACCTGCAGTAGCGCTTACCAGCTTCCGCGCTCGCCAAAGATCTCAATGACGTGGCCCAGCCGCTCAGAGCCTTTGAGCCAGTTCTGTTGCAGCCCCGCCTCAACGCGATCGGCGTCGCCCGCCAGGATGCTCTGGATGATGGCGTCATGCTCGCCCACCGAGAGGTGCAAATCCTTGATGATGGAGCTGGCATACAGCCGCCAGTAGCGCTCCGTCTGCGGCTCGATGGCAGTATGCAGTGTCGTCAGCCGCGCGCCCGCGCCATGCTTGATAACCAGCCGGTGGAAGTCGCGGTCGAGCTCGAAGATGTCGCCCGGATGCCCGTCGCGCCCCTTGGCAATCAACTCCAACCGCTCGTTCAGCTTCTTCAACTGCGAGCAGATCGCCTTGCGCTCCGCCAGCGGAAGCACCGCGACGCCGCGGCCTGCGATGCCTTCGATCCGCCCGATGATCATGTACAGTTCGTTGGCATCTTCCTTCGTCAACGGCGCGACGATCATGCGCGACTTTTTGACGTTCCGATGCTCCAGAATGTAGCCCTCGCGCTGGAGCCAGTGAATCGCTCCGCGGACCGGGGTTCTGCTCATGTTCAGCCGCTCCGCCAGCTCGGCTTCAAGGATCCAGGTGCCGGGCGAAAGCCTGCCATGCACAATCAGTTCACGAATCTCACGGAAGGCCGTCAGGAGGCTCGTCCCATGTTCTGCTTTGGCCCGGACGGTAGGCGGCGTCCCGGTTTTAGTCGTCTTCATAAGTTAAATTCCACTCAATCCAGGGAACTCTTCCCTGTCGCAACTGTAAACGTATTTTTCCCGTTCCGCAGCCACAACTGTCCTTCGGACTCTGCCGAAGGACCTGCTGGGTATTCAGTTCGGAATCTCTCATGTAGTTCCAAGCAAGGCATAACTCAGCGAAGTGGCTCACCCGGGTTGGTTTCGCGATGAACTTTTATCCTAAAAAGTACAAATCTGTATACGGTATGCCGATTGAGTGTACGAGTGTTCACTGTCAGAATGTGGCGCTACTAACCGATAAATCTCAATTTTAGAGTAGGTAGTCTCCGTTCTCCCCCGATGTCGAAAACAGCTCCAAGCGTTACTTGAGTCTTTTTCCCGGCAACCGATCCTGTATAACGCGACAATAATCATTGACACTGAATACATAAAAGGATACAAAACTAATCAATAGAGCTCAAGAAAACTGATGACCTCTCAACACTGCAAGTGGGAAGTGGGTCCTTGTGGCCTGAGAGAACGTTTACTCGCGTTGAATTTCATGCGGCACTCCTGGAGGAAGTTATGAAACCTAGCATCGTGCGACTGGTCTGTCACACAAGTCTTTCTGCAGCCGCTCTCGCCGTTGTCCCCGCCGCCTTACTGGCTCAGTCGGGCAACCAGGGCACAGTCATCATAACGGTTCAGGATCCCCAGGGCGCCGTCATCCCCGGCACCAGCCTCGAGCTCGTGGAGCGCAGCTCCAACAGTGTTCGCAAGGCCGTTAGCGATGGAAAGGGCTTGTATACCTTCATCAACCTCAACATCGGTTCCTATAGGCTTTCCCTCTCGCATGATGGCTACCAGACCAAGGTTTACGATGACGTCCTGGTTCAGTCTTCGACCGTCACCCCGCTTACTGTCAGCCTGCCCGTGGGCGCAGTCAGTGAAACTGTGAATGTGACCAGCGAGGCTACCGCCGTCCTGCAAACAAGCTCGACGGAGATCGGTACCGTCATCAACACCACCGACATCGAGAATCTGCCCATCTCCGGTCGCAGCATCAGCGGTCTGACGCAGCTCGCCGCAGGCTTCAACGGGACCTACAACGGTCTTCCGGAAGGCACGCAGGGCACCAACATCGACGGCGCTATCGCCAACAATGGCCGTACCAAGTATCAAGGCACTATCTCCACCATGATTTCGCCCCGCATCGAATCGTTCGAGCAGGTCAGCGTCGTCACCGATGGCCTGAGCCTGGGCAACGGCTTCGGCACCGCTACCACGCAACTCAACTACGTCACCCGCCGAGGCAGCAACCAGTTCCATGGCCGCGCCTACTACGACTTCCGCAACAGCGGCCTCAACGCAAACTCCTGGGCGAATAATGCGACGGTTAACTCCGCCGGCGTCTGGGCACCGGTTCGCAGGCCTAAACTCATCGAGCATGACTTCGGCGGTAGCGTCGGCGGTCCCATCTTCCGTGACAAGCTATTCTTCTTCGCTACCTTTGCTGAGTTCAGACAGCCTGGCAACCTCACAGCCAGCAACAATATCTTTGCTAACTCCGCTGTGCAGGGCAACTTCACCTACACAGGAACCGACAAGGCAAACCATACCGTCAACGTCTTCCAGCTTGCACAAGCCAACAATCCTGCAAACCCGGGTACGATCAACCCTGGTGTTAGCACTCTTATTCAGAATGCGATCGCTTCAACGAATGGGCAGGGCCTTGCCTACGGTACGGACCCGACCATTATCCAGACCTCCTTCAACGTTCCCGGAGCTCAACTCCAGTATTACCCCGTGGCTCGTCTTGATTACAACGCCACCGATAAGCTTCGGATGTACGCCTCATTCATCATGTCGCAGAGCAATCCAGTGGGCAGCTATCCTGCGCCATTTCTGGGTGCTGCATACGCCAGTCAGAACGGAAATAACTTCAGCCGCAGCTTCAACGTGAACTCCGGACTCGACTACATCGTGAATCCTCACCTGATCAACCAGTTCAAGTTCGGTTTCCTGTATAACGTTCAGCAGTTCGCCGCCTCAGCCGCTCCCAACTGGCTCACAGTGCCACCCGTGGTCTTCAACATGACGGGCGACACCAACAACAGGATGTCGGGCATCAACTACTCGCTCCCCACCGGTTACGAGTATCCAGTATTCAGCCTATCGGACAGCCTTAGTCTTCAGAAGGGTGCTCACAACTACAACTTTGGCTTCCAAGGCTATCGCGAGCAAGATCACTACTACAATGCTCCCCAGGGTTTCCCGTACACCTACTTCGGCATCGCCTCCGGTGACCCCATCGTCAACGCCTTCGGGATCGGTACAGCGCTGCCCGCTGCAAGCAGTACTAACCAGTCTGAAGCGGAGCAGCTTTATGCTGTCCTGACCGGCCGCATCTCCAGTGTGTCCGGAAACAACGGCTACAGCCAATCTACTGGTGCCTATGGACCTCACTCCTTCAACCTGGATGAAGTTGCTTTGGCCACCGGAGTCTGGTTCCAGGACTCGTGGAAGGTCCTCCCGACATTGACCCTCAATTACGGTCTCCGGTGGGACTTCACGGTCGACCCGCATGACGTGAAAGCCGCTTACCACAACGCGCTGATCGACAGCATCTACGGCCCAACCGCACAGGGCAATCTCTTCCAGCCTGGCACGCTCGCTGGAAACCAAAATCCTGGTTTTTCTCTCAATCCTCGTCCCTTCCACGGCTTCGATAAGACACCTCAGCCCCAAGTCGCCCTCAACTGGAACCCCAAGCCGAACGACGGTGGATTCCTTGCCAAGCTTCTCGGCAACGGTGCCACTGCTATCCGAGCCAGCTTCGGGCTGCGTGACTTCACCGAACCTTATCAGTTTTACTGGGATGCCTCTTCCGCGCAGGGCCTGCTCTATAACCAAAGCTTTTCTTTGACGGCAAATACCAGCGGTGCAACCGGCACCTTCACCCCTGGTTCATTGGCGTACGGACAGGCGCTTCCGCCTTATGCGGTCAGTCCGACGAGTTTCCCGTCGACTGCCCCGTTGGCCAACTTCACCTTCATCGGCGGTGGCAAGAATGTGGAGGGAATCAAGGCCAATATTCGCGAGCCATATTCGGAGTCATGGAGCCTTGGGATTCAGCGCGCCATTAACCGGACGAGCGTCCTTGAAGTTCGCTACAACGGCAATCGTTCCGTGCATGACTGGACTGCGTTGAACTACAACGAGGTCAACATCGTTGAGAACGGATTCACCACCGAATTCCAGAACGCTCAGAAGAACCTGGCGGCTAACGGCGGTAAGTCCTTCGCGGATACCGGGTTGATCCATACCCCAATCCTGGACGCCGCCTTTGCCAACACCCCCACTAACTTCACCGCGACACAGTTCATCAACTACCTGAACAACGGACAAGCTGGAACATTTGCCACACAACTCGCGGGCAATGGTCAAAGCACGCCGGCCTACTTTTGCGCGCTTGTCGGCTCCAAGTTCGCACCATGCGCGACGAACGCTAAATTCACCGGTGCTGGTGCCGGCTACCCTATCAATTTCTTCCAAGCTAACCCCTACGCAGCCGGTTCCAGTACGGCCTATATGACGGACGCCGGTTACTCCAACTACAACGGCTTGCAGGTAGATTTCCGCCAAGCAAACTGGCATGGTCTGCAAGGCGACGTTAACTACACCTACAGCAAGACGCTGGGCTTCGGAACCAACAATAACGACTACTTAGCCACTGCGGACAACTTCTACACCTTGCGAAACCTGGGCAAGTCGTATGTCCCGCAGTCCTTCGATCTTCGCAACGTAGGCCATGCTTACGGAACCTACGATCTACCCTTCGGCAAGAACCGCGCGTTCCTCAATAACAGCACGCTGCTCAACGAGATCGCGGGCGGCTTCACGCTCGGCACTGTTGTCACCTATTCGTCGGGTGCGCCATTCTTGCTCACCGGTGGATACGACACCTTCAACCAAAATGACGGCGGCGTCACGCTCAAAGGCGTCACCGCGAACGATCTTCAGAGTGCCGTAGGGATTCACCATATCGCGGGGCACACTACGGCGCTCGCTCTGGATCCCAAGTACTTCACCGGCGGTGCAGCCGGTGGAACGGCTAACACTGCGCTGGTTGCACCGAACACCACTGCTGGAACCATCGGCAGTGTCGTCTGGCTGCATGGACCAAACCAGTTCACCCAGAACATGGCTTTGAGCAAGCTGATTCCCATCAAGGAGCGTTATGCACTTAGCCTACAGGGAGAGTTCATCAACGTTTGGAATCACCCAACCTGGGGTACGCCCTCTGGATCGCTTCAGTCGACGACATTTGGGACCTCGAGCATCGTAACTGGGGCACGCCAGGTTGAACTCCGCGGCAACATCACCTTCTAACCCTTTCAGTTTTCTGAGCGGATGCGGCGAGGAATCGCCGCATCCATTTTTTGGCTCGGGACTCATCTTGACCACCAAGACACAACGTAAGACGATACTATCGCTGAACCATGTCTGCGGCTCGGCCAGCGATAGTATCATCTTGCGCGAGAACGCGGGAGCTAACTTAGCTGCGCCACAACCTCAAACCGCCGTTGTCCATTAGGAGAGATCACAACCGCATCGTTGTGTGGCCCGGCAAACGGCATGGCCGTGCCATTCACTGTCGCGTCCTTTAGCGTCTTGCCTGTACCTGGCCGGAAGCTCACACTTAACTCCTTCGGCAGATCACCCTTCGCAGGTAGCGTGATGATTGCAGCCAGCGCATCGCCACGTGTCTCCAGCCTGTAGTCGACACGCCCCCAGCGAGTCGGCGCACCCACAATCCCAATCGGCTTACCCGTAGCCACCCAGTCCCGCGGCAGAGCTCGCCCAAAATGCAGGTGTTCCTCATCCGAGTCCTCGAACACCATCATCCACCGCACCAGGAGCGGGATCGTCTGCTGCGCTGGGATGCAGAACAGCGCGCCACCGCCAGTAATACCGGACACCTCGCCCGCCGTCCAGCTCCCGCGCGAGTGATCGTGATACCGGTGTGCATATAGGAAGAGTATGTACTCCTCAATGCGATTTAAGCGCAGCAGCATCGCCGCATAACCATACGAGACAAAGCCCAGGATTGCTCGCCCATTAGGATTCGCACGTCCTACATTCGCCACAACGCCAACCGTTGTAGCGCCGTAAGCGCGCATGCAGTCGATGACGATATTGGCTTGCTCTGCCGGCAGCACATCAGGCTGTAACAACTCCGCGTAGCAGCGATGCGTCCAGCCCTGCTCGCTCGGATGCTCGGTCTCGATCGACTCACGAAACGTCAGCTTCACGCCCGGCATCGGGCCAATGTAAGCCGGCTTCATGTCGCGCCGGATGTTGGCTTCGATGCTCTTCGTTAGTGTGTCCTGAAGCTGCTGGCTGCGCCTCATCCATTCGGCCGCCGTCGGTTCGGCGCCGCTCAACTTCAGCTTGCGCCAGGTCCCTGCGATATCCCGCCATCCCCGCACCGTAAACGCGCTGTTGGAAAAATAAGGCTTCCACCAGACGGAAGGATCGGGCATCAGGCATGAGTCAGACTCACACCAGCCATGCAACAGTCCGTAGCCAGGATCGCTTGTAGGCAGCTTGAGAGCTTCATCCTGCAACTCTGCAAGCAGTGTGGCCGTGGCTTCGATCTTTTCGCGATGCTTGAGCAGCAGCGACCTGTCACCGGTCAACTGGTAGTAACGCGAGATGAGAAACAGCGTCAGCCCAAACTGCGCCGTCTCCGCTCCACGCATGTTCACCATGCCCTTGCTGTTGGTGAAGTCTGAGAAGTAGTTATCGAAGATATCGTGTGCAACCTGGAAGCGCCCGCACTCCAGGTTGGCATACAGCGCCATGGTGAAGATATCCTGGAAGCCGTCATACTCCGGCCCGTAGTAGTCGCGGTCCACCGCTCCATACTTCGGATAGACACCACCCGGCCGCACGATCTGTTCCTTCACGAAAGCATAGCGAACCATGTCGCTCCAACTCGTATCCGGTAACGTCATGGGAGTCACGTCATGCGTCTGCCGCTCCCAGTACTCAGCAAACTCCAGCATCCCGGCATAGAACTCCTCGGGCTTCGGATCCTGTTGCCGCCGTGTATACGCAGGATAGCTATAGCCATACTCCACCTTGCTGATCGCACCATTCTGAATGTGCGCCGTACGATGCCACGTCTGTACGATAAAGCGGTCCTTCGCCAATACGTCGCCAAACACGACGATCTCGTAATGCGAGCCATCGTCTCCCGGGAGCACCTTGCGCACCGCAGGCATCCATCCGCCAATCAAGCCCTCATGCCGCTTGTTCGCACGGTCCTGGGTCAGTTCTTTGAAGTACTGCACCGGATGATAGGTCCGGGTGTTGCCGCTCGGATAAACCGGCATGGTGTCGCTGCATTCACGCGTACCCACGATCGTGTTCCACACAGGCCGAGCATTCGGCCCATCGCGGTGCATCGAGTTCATCGGCGGCGCGGCCCTGCGAACCTCATCCTCATTCGGATCGCCATGCGCCAGCAGCTTGTCTGCCAGAAGATCCTGCCCCGCCATCCCAATGTCCTTGATGTCGAGCCCCAGATGCTGCGGCCCGTCGTCAGCAAACGTAGCCTCCGCCGTCTTCGGCAGCACTCGCGCGACGCCTTTCGATGAGACGAATGTGATCACGCCATCGCGCGTTCGCAGATCCTCATAGACTGTCCAGCTCTCATCCCCACGAGCGAATGTACAGAGCTTCGTGTGCCCGTCTACCGACGCGTCCATCGCAGCCATTGCGCCGATCAAAGCCGATTCACATGAGACCGTCTTCGGCGCTTCAGCTACTGCAGCCAACGAACCCAATGCAGCCGTGCTGGCCGCTGCACACTTCAAAAAATTACGCCTGTCCATAAATCCTCGCATGGTCCTCGGTTTAGGGATGAGTCGGATGGTCCCCGTAAAACTTCCAGCTAGTCGTAAAGTCGCTTGACAGCTTCTGCCGTTCGATATCGGCGCGCAGCATCTCAATCGGCATCGGACCTTCATGCAGAATCGCATCGTGGAACTCACGGTTCGTCATCTTCTTCGAGTCCACAAGCTCCTTATGCATCGCGCGGAACTGCAGCCCGCCCATCAGGTAGGCGCACTGATACAGCGGGCCCACTGAACCATCGAACGACCGCCGTACCTCGGCCAATGCATTCTCTGATTCAAAGCCCACGTTATCAATCAGGAACTGAACACACTGCTGCGGCGTCCACTTGCCCAGATGAAAGTTCATCGTAAAGATCACCCTGGCAGAGCGGTGCATCCGCCAAACCAACGCACCCACCCGATCTTCCGGAGTCTTATTGAAGTTCATCTCGTAGAACAGCATCTCCCACCACAGTGAGTTACCCTCATGCCAGAACGGCGTAGAGAAAGGCCGTCTATAGGTATGGTAACGAGCCGACATATAGAACTGCAGGAAGTGCCCCGGGATCATCTCGTGAAACGCAGTCGCATGAGCAAACGGAATGTTATTCCCACGCATGCTCATCTCCCGCTGCTCATACGTCATCGTGTCCGTAGGATAGGAGACACTGATCTCGTTGCCGCCCGTAAAGAACGGATTGACCAGCTGCCGCTCCGGCGTCATCATGACCATCCGCCATGTCTCATCGGCAAGCGGCGGCACGGTCACCAAGTCGTTCTTCTTTACAAAGTCGCTGCCTTCGACCACCAGTTTCCGGATCAGCTCCGGCTGCTCGCCCGGCGGCACATGCATCTGCTTTACCTTCTCTACCGCCGCATGCCAGTCATCGCCAAAGCCCATCTCATGCGAGTTCTTCAGCATCTCCTTCATGCACCAGTCATACTCGGTCTGGGCAATCGCGATCAGCTCCTCCGGCGTATACGGAATCATGTCGTCGCTCAGTTCGTTCAGCAGAGCCTCACGCCCGACTGGATCGCCGATGATCGTCGTCTTATCATCCGCCGAGACCCCGACCAGCTTCTCCTTCAGAAAAGCCGTGTAGCTCGTCAGAGCCTTATCCGCATCCTTATAAGGCTCCGCGACCCACCAGGTAAACGTAGGATCGTACCCGTCATACTGCCCATACCAATCCTTAAGCGCCGCACTGAGCTGCCGAGTCGCCTGAACCGCCCGATTAGCCACCACCGGACTGATCTTCGGCTTCTCTGTACCCTCAGCCGCCGACGCCCCCCTATGCCCCGACGTAGGATCGAGAGCCTTCTGCGCCGCCTTCATCTCCTTCACCATCACACTCAGCATGGCCGCGGCCTTCTCGCCGTCCGGCTGCTTCATCAAGCGCTTCTGTTCCGTCAGCTCCACGATCGTCTTCGCGAACGGCAGCAGCGGCTGCATCTCAGCCGTCTGCGTCTTCTGAATCTCAAGCTGGTGCAGATCAGCCGTGAGCCGATTCTTCATCAGTAGATAGTCCACACGGTCGTCTTCGCACAACCCTTCGAAGTTGATCCCTGCAAGCATCGCCAGTTCATCGTGATAGAACTTCTCGAAGCGCTCAAATCGCGCCGGCGCAACGTTCACCGAATATGTCCGCATCAGCGACATTCGATCCGCCGAGAACTGCTCGATCACAGTCGGCATCGTAGCCGCGGCCGGTGCCACCTTTGGCGCCGAAGCCCCAAACGCAGCTGCAGCCGTTATCGTCCATCCCAGAAGGGCAAAGCCTAGTCGCGTTCCAGTTCGCATTTTGTAATCTCGCTCGTTCAGATAGGTGGGGGAGTAGGGAAGACGCAAAGCCTCGTTTTCGCTTCCACTCAATTGCTGTTCGGTGTAGAAAAAGTTATACAGGCTGAATCTTTAGTTGTATACAAAGAAGTATTTGTTTACTCTCGCATCAGCCTCATCTCACTGAACAAGCCGCTCTGTAAGGAGACTCCTCCGCAATGTCCAACGATCTTTCCCGCAGAGCAGCCATCGCCCGTATCGGCACCGCCTCCGCAGCTCTTCTGCTCACCCGCCGCTTCGCCGCAGCGGAGTTGTTCTCTGCTCTATCCGAAAAAATTCCCAGCGCCCCCGTTGGCATGGACCTCACCATCACCGCCGTCACTCCGCACACACTCCGCATCAACATCGCCGCGGTCGATGAATCCCTGGACCGCTACTACGAAGACGGAGCCCTCGCCCCCCGCAACTTCGGCGCACCCCTCGCGACCCTCCGCACCGACTCGGTCGGCCAGGAAATCCCCTTCGGGGACTACAGGCTCACCATCGCCACTAAGCCCTTACGCATCACCGCCACCAATGCCGCGGGCAAGCAGATTCAGGAACTTACCTTCCGCCCCGACCTCAACCAGATCGGCTTCCTCTACAACGACGCACCCATCTACGGCATGGGCACAGGCGTCCATCCCATGGATCGCCGCGGCGGCAAGGACATGATGCGCAACGGCTCCGGGGATAACCTCCGCATCTTCGGCGCGCGCAACCCCATCCCCTGGCTCATGGGCAAAGGCTTCGGCCTCTTCTTCCACGAGCCCGGGGGCCAGTTCGACCTTTCCGGCGACACCGGCTTCTTCAAGCCCAGCGACGTCGCCCGCGGCCAGGACCTCTTCCTCGTCCTCGCCGAAACCCCCGCCGAACTCCTCCGCCAGTACGCCGAGATCACCGGCTACCCGCATCTCCCCGCCAGGTGGACCTTCGGATTCCAGCAGTCCCACCGCACCATCGATACCCGCGCCCAGATCATCGACGAAGCCAAAACCTTCCGCGAAAAGAAGCTCCCCTGCGACACCGTCATCTATCTAGGAACCGGCTTCTGCCCCTCCGGCTGGAACACTGGCCACGGCTCCTTCGTCTTCAACCAGGCCCTCTTCCCTGATCCCGCTCAGGTCATCAAAGAGTTCCATGACCTCCACATGAACGTCGTTCTCCACGTAGTCAATCCACCGGAAAACCTGCACGGCCACGTCACGGACACCGGCACTGCGGCCAGCTTCCCCGCCAATGCCGCCAACTACTGGAAGCAACACGTTCCCTTTATCGAAGAGGGCGTAGACGGTTGGTGGCCGGATGAAGGCGATGTCCTCCCGCAGGCCTCGCGCCTCGTCCGCAACCGCATGTACTGGGAGGGCGGCCGCATGACGCGCCCTGACCGCCGCCCTTTCGCACTCCATCGCAACTGCTACGCGGGCATCCAGCGCTGGGGCTGGCTATGGTCCGGCGACACCTTCTCCACCTGGAAGACGCTTGAAACCCAGATCATGATCGGCATCGGCTGCGGACTCAGCGGCGTCCCGTACTGGGGCACCGACATCGGAGGCTTCGTCCCCACCAAGGAGTTCACCGCCGAGCTCTTCGTCCGCTGGTTCCAGTTTGGAGCCTTCTGCCCATCCTTCCGCTGCCACGGCCGCACCTGGCAGCTTCGCCGCCCATGGGGCTGGGACACTGGCACGTATGGCGCATCGGAGATGGGCACCAACGCGGAAGCCTTCCTGCCCAAAGGTGACGAGCTCCATAACAAGGCCGTCGAACCCATCTGCCGCGCCTTCCTCAACACCCGTTACCAGCTGATGCCGTACCTTTACTCCGCCGCATACGAGACCCACACCACCGGTCTGCCGCTCATCCGCAGCCTTGGCCTCGCCTTCCCGAACGACGCGCAATCATGGTCGACGGTAGACGCCTACCTCTACGGCCCAAGCCTCTTGGTCGCGCCAGTATTTGAGCGAGGCGCAACCTCCCGCAAGGTCTATCTCCCCGCCGGCCCTTGGTATGACTACTGGACCGGCAAGCGCACGGAAGGCGGCACCACCATCACGGTCGCAACGCCCCTTGAGTCCATGCCGCTCTTCGTGCGCGCCGGAGCCATCCTGCCCACTGGCCCCATCAAGCAGTACACCGCAGAGCCCTCAACTGAGCCCACGCACCTCACCATCTACCCGGGAGCCGACGGACGCTTTACCCTCTACGACGACGACGGTCTCACCTTCGAGTACGAGAAGGGCAGGTCAACCAAGGTCGAACTCACTTGGACCGAATCCACTCGCACCCTGCAACTCACCGCCGACAACATAGACTTCCAGCACTACGGCTTCATCGTCTCGCTTGTAGGAGGTGAGAAGAAAACCGTCGCCGCCCACAGGGGAACACAAACAATCAATCTATAAACGCGTGATCGGGTTGGCAGGCCAAGCTGGACTCAGGAGCCAAGATCAGCTCCGCGTTTACCTGATGAGCCTGTCACACTGTTCCTCCTGCCTTGCCGAAGACGATCCCATGGAGTTTGGCGTCTGCATAATTTACCAGAAGGAAGGGACAGTTCAAGGACGCAGCCGTCAGCATAAAAGCGGTGTGTTGTCTTGGAGCTCATCATCGGGTTGGGCAACGAAATTCTCAAGCGGGCCCTTCAAGCCGCCCCCCAAAGGGTGATGCAGGATCAGGCTCGTGCGGCGGGGATAGCCAACCCGTCGATCTAATGATGAAATGATTCTGGCGCACATTTGGTGATGGACTATTTTGCCTTTGCGTAGTTTTCTGAGTGGCCGATTCTTCCTCCTATTAGATGACGCGCAGGCGCAGTAGGTCGAAGCAGCGGTGTTTAAGTCCGAGCGTTCGGCAGGCTGTATGGAAGCGGTTGGCACATGATTTTCCGCATCACTGGCACGGGCAGGTCACCTATAAGGTGGCAGGCGCTGGAACGATGTACGCCTCATCGACACTAACGCGCCCCGGGCCTCCAGCGACATCCGAGCCGCACCCAAGCCCACCGCGGCACTCCTCGCCCCGCGGTCAGTTATACCCGGTCTCAATATCTTCCCCGTCTGCGCATGTTCAACGCGCGGGCCTCCAAACGGATGCACGGCTTCCGTCCGCGTAGTACGCCCCGTGGCAGGGATATATGAAGGGCTGGATTCTGAAAACCAGCGCACTGGGCAGTTAAGGTGGGCAGAGTTGACTGCAAACACAGTGAACTGCCTCGCCCCGCCGCGACAGTCCGAACATAGACAGGCCAACCGGCGCGAAGCTGCAATTTTGTAAGGACAGTACAATATTCTGCAGGCTCCGATTGGGAACTTTCTTCGATAAAGGCAGAATTTGTTGCATCCAATCGGTGGAAAATAGAAAGTACACCTTATGACTATTTCCTCAGATTTCAGAGTTTCTCATAGCCCCAGGTTGTTCAGTCTCCTCGTTATCGGGCTGACGTTGAGTTCATTTGCCACATATGCCCTCGCTCAAACCGAGATCACCACCAAAAGCGAGGCGTTGGAAGCAACCACAGATGTCAGCTCTAGTCTTCCGGAATCGCCGGATGCTGCGCTGATTGGCCAGGGGGCGACGGCTCGAAGCACAGCCTCGGTCTCGAATACGCCTTCGAAGCGCGTGCTCGGGATTATCCCGAACTATCGCTCGGTCGGAGTAGGTGCGCAACTTCCTCCGCAGACGATACGCAATAAGTTCATCACGGCGGCTTCGGACACGATCGATCCGTCGTCATTTGCGCTGGCAGCGCTTCTTGCGGGATATAACGATGCCCGCGCCGCGACACCCGAATTTCACGGTGGGGCGGTGGCGTATGGGCGATATTTTTGGCACTCATTTGCCGATCAGTCGATCGAAAATGTGTCGGTGGAGTTTCTCGTGCCGGCGTTTACCCATGAGGACACGCGGTACTACACACTGGGAACGGGCGGGAAGAAGAAGCGCCTCGAATATTCGTTGACGCGGATCTTTGTCACGCGCTCCGACTCCGGAAAAGAAACGATCAACCTGAGCGAACTGCTCGGAGCGGGGCTGGCGTCGGGAGTGTCGTCGCGTTATTACCCGGTGAGCCAGAGGGACGCGGGCAGCGTCCTCCAGCAATATGCCCTCAACCTGGGAATCGATGCGGCCAGTTATGCGTTGCGTGAGTTCGATAACGATATCTCGCGGAAGTTCAGCAGGAAACACGACAAGTAAGGATCATCCAGCCACTCCAGAGACCGGCGAAGGCAAAATGACAGGCTCTCACCAAGTAGAACTTCGGACTTAGGATTGTCCTTCTTCGCGATGTGCTTGAGACTCGAGTTCAATATTCGCGAGCTAATTAAAGTCTTCAGCGGCAACTATGACTTGTGCGGAAGCCTTTACGAAAACCTTGCTGTCGACGATTCCGACTATTGAGACTGTGATCGCCGGAGCAAAAATGGGCCATGTCATACGCGCGTGCGGCATGATATGGCGGTGTAAGAGTAGTCCACCGCCGGGATTGTGTTTCATGGGTGGCGGCGCGGCGGCCTGAGTCATGGGACACCAGAGGATATTCAAGGTGAAAATTTACGGCCGAGTGCGTCGTGCGATGCTGGTCGAGGGGCACAGCCAGCGAGGAGTAGCCTTTGAGGCCGATATCTCGCGTGAGTCTGTTCGGAAGATGCTTCGTTACTCGGTTCCTCCGGGCTATCGGCCCAACAGACGGTATCACGACCAAGGATGGGGAAGCGGCTGGCATACGGCGAAGCATGTCTTTGATCGGCCTAGAGAAGAGCACGGGTCTTGATGAAGCTCTTGAGGCTAATCTCCGCCCATACGCCCCGGATAAAAAGGTTCTTTCAGTTCCAGGATTGGGATGACGGTGCGCCCTCGCAGGAAGAAGGTCGTGCCATCGATCACGCACTGATCGCGAGTAATCACGATGCGCTCATCTAACGATTTGGTCGGAATAAGTGATGCTGCCTATAGCGCCTGAACGCTGAGCTCAACGGCAATACATCATGAAATCGACCGCACTTGCGAAGCGAGTATCCGGTCGCCAATTCCAAGTGTGCAGCATTCCGAACTTCGTCCTTCTCTCTGGGGGACGTACCGTCTCCAGCAACCTGGACTGGTGGCTCATGACCAGATGGAGCAAGGGATTCGCGCTGCTTCGGGTTAGAAGCGAAGCTTGGCACTCACCGCTATGCCATAAATACGGATGATGTCCCGAACTATCAGTCTGTCGGGCTGGCTCTCTCGCCTCGGATCGTATTGCTTCGAGCAGTGAGACCCTAAGGGTATCGGCAAGTTCCGCACCTGGCGGAAAGTTCCGTGTCGCAAAATTCCGCCAGTCGCAGACCTTTGTACGTAGAATGAAGCAATGTCTAAAGCACCTGCAGCAATCACATCACCTAAGATTAAGAAGCTCGCCGCAAAAGCCCTGAAGTCGCCAAGCATGCTTACGAACGTGGAGACCCGCGAACTCGGCGCATCAGTCATGGCTTTTATTTCACTTCCAAAGGACATTGTTTCTGCTCCCACCAAGAAGTCGGCAGCAAAGAAAGTGACTGCAAAGAAAGCTCCAACAAAGAAGACAGTCAAGAAGACAACGGCGAAAGTCGCCTAACTGATTCAGGCATCACCAAAGAGGAATCCATGGCAACGAAGAAAACAGCGGCAAAGACGACGGCTATCCCGGCGGCCAAGAAGACAAGCACCAGCGCAGCAAAGAAGACGTCGACCAGCAAAACAATGACGAAGGCGGCGTTGGTTCTACTCGTATCGGAGAAGATGGAGCTTTCGAAGAAGCAAACAGCAGAGTTCTTTGACCTGCTGGCGGCTACCGCGATCCAGGAGACGAAGAAGAACGGTGAATTCACCATCCCTGGGCTTGGGAAGCTGGTGAAAGCTCAGCGTGCAGCACGTCTCGGCCGCAACCCGCAAACGGGAGAGACAATCAAGATTAAAGCAAAGACTGCGGTCAAGTTCCGCGTAGCAAAAGCTGCCAAGGATCTGATCGCCCCAACAAAGTAGCAAGTCTTTCGATGAGTATGGCAGGCTCGGCTTGCGAGCCTGCCGGATACTTCGTTTTGCAGGCCCGATTAGAGCATTGATCGCGGGGTCAATTCCCAACATGCCGATCTGTCAGGACTCATATGCACCGTACAACGATGCAGCGTATGGCAGGCATCTGGACTCCGGATCGCATCCTCCGCAATCAGCCATTAAAGATCTGACATGAAACGGACGGCTGAAGTGGATATTGCTCATGGACTGCTCCGTATTGATTGCGCCGAATGCTTCGGGGTGGGCGTCGGAGATATGAACCTGAGAGAGGGCAGCAGGGTACTTGTTCTGTAGAACGTGATGGTCTATCCCCGAAAATAATGGGTGCTTGGGGAAAATGTAGATGTTCGAATCGGCTGCTACGATCATGAGTTGCAATTGGTGCAAGTACTTCTCGTTTTCGCGCTCATACCACCCAGGAAGAAGAGCAACCCGACGTCGAAGATCTGGATCACCGCAACTGAGAAGAAGGGCTAGAGGGAGACACCAAACTCCTGCGGCAGATAGCCTGGCACCTTGCGAACCTCGTCCTTCTCCTTGAGGACCTCACGACCGTTAAGAAAGATCGTCCCGCTATCCGGGTCTCGGAGCGTCGCAACCCTGCGCAGCGAGCTGCTTTTGCCCCGTGCCGTTGGTACCCTAGCAGGTCGAACATGTTTTTCCCGATCGTCAGCGAGAGGTCCTTCAGTGCCTTCACGCTGTGCTGAAATGTCTTTGAAATACCGTTGATCGTGAGGCCCATGAGTCTCTCCTCCAAGTGTCTCTTAACTCCGACTTTTCGCGTGGACGCACTGTATCACGACCGTAAACGAACTCCATTTAGGGATTCTGCTGCTAGGCTGAATCGACATGTAGCTCAAAATGAAGCCACCTCCAGGCGATGCCGACGAAGGATGCGAAGGTGTTCGTGTTTCGCCCATATCGAATGTTGCTTCAACCGACTCAAACATATCCGCCACTTCGCCACGCGCTACGAAAAACTCAACAAAACTTCAAAGCCAGCGTCGCACTCGTATAGAGATGTCTCCCCTCGAACTATAAGTCGATACCGCCTAAAAGTTGACCTTGGCGACAAACTGAATAATTCTCGGATTGCCGACTGTGGCGCTGATGACCCCGAAGGATGTCGGCGAGGAGATGGCACTGGCAGGATTGGCGAAGTTGGCGAAGTTGAGGATATTAAAGAATTCGGTTCTGAACTCAAAGTTGGTTGAATCGTGGATGGCGGTCTGCTTGATGAGGGAGAGATCAATGTTGCGCTGAAGCGGTCCGCGCAGGATATTGCGGCCCGCAGTGCCAAAGAGGTTCCCGGCCGCCACAAAGGAACCTGTATTGAAGTATTGGTTTAGACGACTCTCTGTCTTACCGCTTAGATGAGCCGTAGCCACAGACGCACCGGTGGCAAAGCTTGCTTCGCTCGTGGTCCCACCATAGAATGCACCACCGCTTGCATCAGTCACGCTGTACGGCAGACCAGACTGAACGGTTCCTACTCCGGAAAGTTGCCAACCGCTGAACGCCTTCTTCCCGAGCCCCGTGTGATCCAACGCAAAACCAAAGGCAGGAACCGAGTAAACGCCGCTGACGACAACCCGATTGGTGCGGTCGTAGTCGGATGGCCCATAGTTGCCTGCGAGGTTGGTCTGGTCGCCATTAAAGGTCGTAAAGGTCGTGCCATCGGTTGGGGAGGACTGGGTGTCAAGCGACTTCGAGTAGGTATAGGAAGCAAGCAGCTGCAATCCGTGGCTAAGACGTTGAGTTACGCTCGTCTGCAGGCTGTTATAGATTGAGCTAGCACGAGTCTGTAGATAAATGAGGCCTGAGGGAGAGAAGCCCACATAAGGCACGCGGCTTTGCACGTTCGCAGTCGTATTCGTCGTGATGCCGTTGACGGGGTTGGTGGGCGACGCAAGCTGTGCCTGGTTCACGAGCGTTTCCAAGGGCAGAGCTACGCCATGCGAGCCGACATAGCCAATCTCGACCACCGTATTGGTGGCTGCCTGCGCCTGGACGTTCAGTCCGAACTGCTGCACGTAGGGGGTACGAAACTTGGGGTCGACGTCATTGATGGAGAGTGCCGGGTTGGCGTTCGTGTACGGTCCGCCGTAAATCTGGGGCACAATAGGAAATTGGCTGCCAACAGGAAGAGTCGGGAATGGGTTCTGGAGAGTAGAAGCCACGTTACCGGTTGCGGAGAGGTCGGTCCGTACATAATTGGGCAGCGAGAGTGACTCCAGCAGGCCAAGCTGGTTGGATGGACGATCGACCGAAAGAGCATACCCTGCGCGGATATTGAATCGTGGTGACGGTTGGAAGGCAACTCCAAGACGCGGTCCAAAGTTGAGCTTGCCCACGTTATCAGTCAGCGTATTGGAGACCTGTGGAACGCCGGCAATGGCTTTGCGGGTGTTGGACGCCTGAACAAAGCCGGCTGAGGTGAACTGCCCCACAGCCGGTGCAACGTAGTTGCGGAGATAGAACGCGCCATCCCGGCCGCCCTTGTCGACCGGCAGGCCGACGTACTCCCAACGAACGCCATAGGTAAGGGTCAGGTTAGGAAAGAGTCGCCACGAATCCTGAGCGAAGAGCGCGTAATCCCGCAAGATGTCATTGCGGGTTGCGATACCGCTTGCGACGGAGCCGCTGTAGATGTTGGAATAGCCGCTGCCATTACCGCCGCTTGCCACAGAGCTTCCAGAGAGTCCGAGCAGGAAATCAGGAAAGGTGCGGATGGTCAATGTGCCGCGAGTCCGATTGTTGGAGTAGTAGTTGTCCTGATAGCGGCGCGCTTCACCACCATATTGCATCTGGTGTTTGCCGTGTACATAAGAGAGCGTGTCAAAGTACTCGTAGGTGGTATCCGCGTCGGCTTGGTCCGCGTTGACACTGTAGCCGAGGGTGAAGGAGCCGGAGAGTACGAAGCTTGGAATATCTGGAAACTGTGCGGAGTTGAATCGGCTTTCGCCAATGGAGCTAAGCGGGATCTGGTTCTGAAATCCAGTCGAGCCTACGGCACGATTGACGCCGAAGCGCGCCTCATTCACAAGGTTCGGCGTGATGACCTGGGTATCGGTGACACTGTAGAGTTGGGCATTGAAGAGCTGGGTCGTGCCGAATCCGGGCACGGTCGCGGAGGGAAAGGAGTTGAACTGCGGCTGCTTGGCGTAGACCGAACGGAAGACCAGGTGATTGCGGCTGGAGAACTGATAGTCGAGTCCATCGACATACTGGTCTTCCGTGAAAGTGGAAGGCTCTGAGACCGCGTAGTTCACCCCCGTAATATTCGAGGTCTGAGGCGAGGGGACGACGTAGGTCCCGTCAGCATTCTTGAGGTTGAGCAGAGCCAGCGAAACTGGATTGATGTTGCTGCCGGTCTTGCTGACCAGCGTGCCGCCTTTGTAGGTTGCCTGTCCGCCGAAGACGGCTCCCAGCGTGGCTGCGGTCCGCACCGTCGGGATAGCCGGAAGATTGAGCGTGGAAGAACCTGAATAACCGTTGATCTGGCGGGTTCCCTGGTAAGAGAAGAAGAAGAACGCCTTCTGTTTCAGGATGGGTCCGCCGATGGTGCCTCCAAACTGGTTCTGCTTGAGCTTGGGCCGCGGCGTTCCAACCTGATTGAAGAAGTATGAGTTCGCGTTCAGGTCGTCGTTGCGAAAGAATTCGAAGAGCGACCCATGAAAGTGTTCCGTTCCGCCCTTCGTGACCAGCGCGACGTTGGCTCCGCCGCTCCGCCCTCCGGCCACGTCATACAAGCCCGTCTGCACCTTGAACTCCTGGATCGCCTCTGGCGAAGGCACGACCACGCCGTTTGAAGCGAACGCGTTGTTGGAGGCGCTGTTGACGTGAATATTGACCGCGTCGACACCATCGATATAGAAAGCGTTTGAGCCCGGACGTGCACCGTCGGCGGAGATGTTGGTCGTACCGCGACCCAGGGCGGTCGCATCGTTGAGAGGCGCACTGGTGCCAGGCGATAAAGCCAGAATCTGGGTAAAGTTACGAGTCGCAAGAGGTAGATCTTTGATCGCCTGCCCATCGACCACGCGGCCTAGTGTCGTGTCGGCTGTCTGCAGGATCGGAGCATCACCGCTCACGGTGATCTCCTGCTGGCTGGCCGTGACTTGCAGGGTGGCGTCCACTGCGATTCGCTCGGTCACGCTCAGCGTTGCATGACGGATCAGCGGCGCAAAGGAGGTGCTCCTGAACTCCAGGTCGTACTGTCCTGGCTCAAGCGCTGGGAAGGCATATTCTCCCGCGCTGTTGGTGACCGCTATGCGCTTGGACCCAGTTGATGAAAAAGTCACCGTCACGGTTGTACCTGGGACAATAGCCCCGGATGGGTCCTTGACCGTTCCACTAATGGTTCCGGTCGTCTGTGCCGACGCGGAAGCCAATCCCAACAAAGGAGCGCAGAGGACGAAGAGAAGACGGGTCTGGTGAATGGTCATGGCTTGAGATACTCCCTTAGAAATGCATAAACTTCCTGGCGTGAGGTGACAGCCAACGATGTATCGATGCGGTTGAAGAAGTGACCGCCCGGCGCTTGCTCGTAGATGTGGGATTTGTATTGCTTATGGGCCGCATCGAACGCGCTGAGCAGATGACGCACTTCAACGATGTGTACCGTCTCGTCGGTCGTGTTCGCGTCGATCAAGAGCGGACGGCTCAGTTGTCCCGCGTAGAAAACCGGCGAGCGACGAAGATACGCATCCTTGTCCTCGTCGACATCCTTGCCGATGTTCTCAGCCATCTCCTGGCGATATTTCTTCGTCACGTAGGTCATACGCTCGGCAAGATCGCTGACGGGCACTCCCGCGAAGGCGCACGCGTAGCCCTCCGGATGTTGGAGCAGGTTCATCAGGGCGATCATTCCGCCATGGCTCCAGCCCACCAGGCCAACGCGCGCAGGATCGAGAAACGAATAGCGCTGCAGCATCCAATCCCGCGCCTGGAGCGCATCGTCGTTCTCACGTGCACCGTAGTCCATGGCGCGCTCATACGGCTGACCATAGCCACCTGAGCCTCGGTACTCCGGCGAGATCACCGCATAGCCTTGCTGGACGAGTTCGCTGATGAGCCTTCCATCGTTATCCGGTCCGCCGGTCAGCGTGCTCCCATGAACTCCTCCATGAAGGAAGACCACAAGAGGATGCTTCTTCTTGCCCTCCCAGCCCTTAGGAATGAAGGTGTAGGCATACAAAATCATCGGTTGCGGACCGAAATCCTTGTCTTTCGCATGCACATCAGGCAGGCCGGTGTAGACAATCTTTTCCACTGTCGCCAGCGAATCCATCTGTTGATGCCACGCTACATCGTCCGTGGCCTTGGCGATTTCATCCAGATGATACTTCTCCGCTGCACCGGACTGGCTATCCTCGGCGGGTGCGGTGGGCTTGCGAGCCTGTGCGGCGGCGATCGTCGCACTCAGCACAAGTATTGTAAGAATGGTTCTTCGAAGCAACATGAACGGTCTCCTGGAGTGCTGCTTGATGCGTTCAACGGAACGCAGGCGATATATGGAATAGGCTGCGTGCTCCTCGGACACGAACGCGTCGGGTATCATTCAAGCTTCGCCAGCCCGTCGCTGCGTCTCTCGCGTCCGGAAAGCGTCAGAAGGGCGGCAAGACAAAACACCACTGCGGCTGTGATGGACATGGAGACAGCATAGGATCGTCCTTTGGCCAGCGCCGCCTCCAGGTAGACCACGACGCTCGAGAGCAGGACACCCACCTGATTGCCCAGGCCGGGCAGTGTGCCTCGCACCGAATCCGGGCTCATCTCCGCAACGTGGGCCGGTACCACTCCCCACGCACCCTGCACGCAGAACTGCATGAGCACCGCACCAAGGATCAATAGAGGAAGCGTGTGAGCGAACGCCCAGAGCGGAATGGAGCAAACCGCACCGATCAGCGCACCGACCATCGCGGTACGGCGTCCCACACGATCCGAGATCCAGCCAATCGAGAGGCCCCCAAGAACCGCGCCTCCCATCGAGATAGCGGTCAACGCAGCCTTCTGCCTGCCCGCGATCCCCCAATCCCGCTCCAAGAAAGTGGGGTACAGATCCTGCGTGCCGTGCGAACTCATATGCATCGCCATCATGAAGAACGTCAGGTAAAGAAACAGCTTCCAGTGCGACATCAGGTCGCGACCCAGGCCGGCAAAGCTTGACTGGCGATTTCGCAGCCATACGTCGGACTCACGAACCTTCCAGACCACCATGGCGGCAGCAGCCAACGCCGGAATACTGCCCAGATAAAACAACGGTCGCCAGCCATGAACCGGCTGAATGACATAGTAGGCTGCCGCTGCCAGCAGAAAGCCAATCGAATACCCCTGCTGTAGGAGCCCGCTCAAGACACCGCGAAGACGTGCCGGCACCTTCTCCATCGCCAGAGACACTCCCACGCCCCACTGCCCGCCCATCACGATACCGAAGACTGCGCGGACGATCAGGAAGCTTAGGAAGCTGTGGGCAAAGGCCGTGGACAGTTCCACGACCGCAAATAGGCATAGATTGGCGACCAGCGGCAACCGGCGTCCAAACCGGTCGGAGATGCCGCCGAACAGGAACGCCCCCACCGGACGCAGAGCAAGGGTGGCGGTCAACGCCAAAGTCATGTGCTTAACGTCCTGATTGAACTCATGACCGATCGCGGTCAGCGAGAGAACCACGAGAAAGAAGTCGAATGCGTCCAGCGTCCAGCCGGAGATTCCAGCCAGAAAGGCAAAGATCCAGGGCTCATCCGCTGGGCGGAGCTTCACCGCAGGGAGATGGGATACCGGGCGATTGGACGAGATCACTGGGGTTGACACGGTCAGGCTCCTTCTCGAAGTCGCAGCATTGAATAACTCACGTCCATTCAAACTGCATCTTCAGAACGGGCCGAATCCTAGCCAGAGCTGCGCACCGCTGTCCTGAAAAAGTTCCGAAGAATATCCGAAACACTCTAAACGCTGATTCAAATAGCCTTACCAAGTTTTGGATCCGTCAGACTTTTGAAACGGAGATAGAACAGGCACATATTCTTTGTTCCAGTTCGGCGACCATGAGCTTCGGTCAGGCGTGATAAACCACCAAAGGTGACAGAGTCGTGAGGGAAGGGTAGAACAAGAGTGCCAAGGAGCGCATCGAACAACGCCAGCTACTGATTCATCCGGGTCATCAACGCCTGAAACGGAGGATCAGACCGAAGCGTGTCCAGGGAAGGATCGACCCGCGCATACACCATTGAAGTGGAATGGTCTTCAATGGCTTGGGAGAGCGCAGCCACAGCCTCCGCCCTGCGCCCGAGACCGAGGAGAATCAGCGCACGGCTGGTGGGTGGTACATAGTGCGAACTGCCCTGGACGCTCACCTTGGCCAACGCATGCTCCGCCGCCGTCCGGTTCCCGGCACGCGCCTGGGCGTCCCCAAGCAGTCCCTCCACCCAGGGGTCCTCATCGCCGGACAGGACCAGCGCCTGTTTCAGGTCTGCCTCGGCCGCGGAATTATCTCCGGTCGCCATCTCCACCATGCCGAGCCGGGTGCGGGCGCGGACAAAATTCGGGTCTAGTTCAAGAACACGGTGCAGATCATGCAGCGCATCCGCGTAGTCGTGGGCCAGGTATTCGATCCATCCGACGTTGGTGCCGATAATGAGGGACAGCGGATCAAGCTTCTGAGCCACACGAATCTCATAGAGTGCCTGAGGAAATCGGCCCATCGCCGCCAGGTCGAGTGCATACCAGTGATGGGCCGTCGCATAATTGGGGTTCAGCCGAATGGCCCGTCCAAACTCCACCTCAGCTGCGGGAAGATTCCAGTCGGTGAAGAAATAGATCATGCCGAGCGAGGCGTGTGGCTCAGCCAGAGTGGGATCAAGCTGGATCGCCGAAAGCGCGGCGGAACGGGCGTCGGCATTCGCCGCGCGGCCGGGCTCAACCGAAAACGACGCAAGAAGGGCGTAAGAGTCGGCAAGCCCCGCATAGGCAGCCGCGTAGTTGGGGTCCGCATCGATAGCCTGGCGGAAGTACTCGGTACTTTTTCGCAGGCCCTCCACGGTACGGCGATTCCAGAAAAAGCGACCGCGCAGATAGAGCTGGTAGGCCGGCTCGTCCACTCTTGAACGTTCGGCGTTTGCTGCGGGAGCAGGTCTGGCCGGCCCTCCACCCGCTTTGCCCGCCGGTCCCAGTTCGTGGCTCGCGGCGTCGCCCGCCTCTTGTTCCAGACCTTTCAGATCGCTGGAGGCTGCCCGAAAGCTGTCCTGCCATAGGGTCAGGCCATCACTGACGCGAATCAGATGCAGTCGAAGCTGTGTAGAGCCACCGGATTCATTGACCTGTCCCGTTAAGACAGCGTCCACCTCTTGCTCGCGCCCAGCAACAACTGGGCTAACCGGGGCGGTCGTTGAGTAACGCAAGACAGAACTGGTCGGACGAACGACCAAGTTCGCCTCCAGCCGCGAGGTGATGCTGTCGGTCATCCCCAGTAGAATGAACCCGTTGGGTGCGGAGCCGGTCGAACTGGAGTCCGATGAAAAAGGTAAAACGGCCAGCGTCCGTAAAGGTTGGTTCGGTTTCAGCAACAACCACCCGCCCAACACGAGTGCAGCAAGCAGACCTACCCAGACCGTGGCAATGGCTCCGTGGCGCAGCCGGCGCAGGAATGGCGTAACTCCTGGCAGCGGTTGCGGGCCGGTGTATATAGGGGGGCCCGCAGCCACGTCCTCTTCCGCTGGTTCCACGAACAACCGATCGGAGACAGGTGTCTCGGCCGGATTTTCCTTGATGAAAGTACGCGGCATCGACGCCACCGTTTGCGGAAGCTCGGTAACCGTCGCGATGAAGCGATACCCTCGTCGGGCGACTGTCTGGATGTAACGCCGGTCATGCGGGTCTTCATTCAATGCACGGCGCAAAGTGGAGATCGTGACCGTAAGATTCGACTCTTCAACGAAGGAACCAGCCCAGACAGAGGCCATCAACTCTTCTTTGCTCAGCAAAGATCCGGGCCGTCGCACGAGCATCAGCAAAGCGTCGAAGGCGCGTCCGGGAAGCGGAACCTCTTTGCCCGCACAGGTTAGAAGGCGATTCTCCGGCTCCAGCCGAAAATCCGCAAAAACATAGACAAAAACACCCGACGGCCCCTGAGGCAGGCTTGCGGAGACCGTACCGTCTGAAGCTGATGGACGAAGCATGGACTGCATGACGAAGGACACAAATATAGCACCCGGTCACCAAGCTTGCCCATTCACAGCACGAACAGGCCTTCCTCCGTGACTGTATGTGCATTGTTTGGGGCTGTCCTAAGGGGGTATTACTTATATTCTTTGCCTTGTTGGTTTGATTTGTGAAGTAGAGTGGTGGCGACTCGATATGAACTGAGCGAAGTGTCGTGGGAGCGGATCAAGAACAAGCTTCCTGAGCGGGTGGAACCTGGCGGCAGGACAGCGGCCGCATAACCTTCGGCCGCTATCGTTCCGACTTCGGTTCGACGTCCGGCCACGCGCCTTGCTGATCTGCCAGCTACCGCCCCCGGCTTCGTACCGCGTGAGCAGTCGGTAAGTATGCTGCTCTACTTACAAGCTGACCTCGACAAAGTAGTGCGACAACTGAATCAACGTCCGAGAAAGACGTTGGGCTTTGATACCCCAGCGGGTAAACTACAAGCCAGTGTTGCAGCAACCGGTTGAGACCGCCCGACTTTTCGGGCATCTCACATCAACGACCGGCGTTGTCGGTGGCGGGGCTCAGGAACATCAAAAGCATTGTTTGATACTCCTCAAGCCAGCTCAGTTAGCCGTATGCAACTGCTTGTTGAAGCCCGATGTTGCTTGGCCTGCTCGACCCGCGAAGGGCCGCCCAGCTGCTCGCGCAGCGCATGGGAGATCAGCATTCGGTTTTACGGCTCCTGTGTGGTCGGCTGGTCCTTGGGAGTATGAAGCTGCGTGCCAAAGATCTGCGGCTGCCTGATCGCATCAGAGTGGCGGTCCAGCGTGGTGGAGGCGAACCACACGGAACCCGCATCGCCAGCGTATGCGCTAAAGATAATCGTCGGACCTCGCGCCGTAATGAAACAGAAACGCAGCTTCGCTGACGTCCTCACCGGAGTGCGTCGCGTCGTCAGCCAGCAGCTTCACCACCTGCCGCCCTCGCAGCCTCATCCGTCTCCGGATTTGCCGCTCCTTCGGCAAAGGAGACCTTGCTGTTCTGCCGCACGACCATGTGCGGACCGCGTCAGTGCAGGTAGAGGCGGGTTGACGCCGGCCACATTGAGGCGCATCTCGGTATGGGCATCAGTTTATGAGTTGGAGATAAGTCGTGTTCCACTCGCTGCGGGATCGCAAGCCCAGCCATCAGCTGGCACGTATATTGATCACATCAGCGCGCAAGCTCAACATAACGTCAAGTGCAAACGACCCTGTCCGCGTACAAGCTGTTGACAGCTGGGCAGCATCCCATTCAAACCATTCTGCGCACCGGGCCTCCTCTGAGCTCGATGTTATTGGACGGTGAACGTGTAGCTCGTTGAATGTACCACCGAACCTGCCGTCGCGGTGATAGTAATGGTCGTCGTCACGGGCACAGCAGTGGGGCTCCCACCACCGCAGCCAAGCATCAGCGTGGCCAAGAGGCAAAGCGACGCAAGGCTCGCCCACCGTCGCCGTTTACTCGTAAAGAATCCAAGGCACAGCAGGCTGCCACCGAACACAGCCATGTTTATCCTATGAGGCGAATCCGAAAGTTCATGAAGGAGGGCCTGGCGCTGCGCTGTTTGGATTGTCAGCGTAGTCTGTGCGGTCCCACCAGCTGGAGTGACGGTTGCTGGGCTGAAGCTACAGCCAGCGCCTGAGGGCAGCCCGGAACAGCTAAAGCCGACACTCTGATTGAATCCGTTGACTGGCGTAATGCTGACCGCGGTCGTCACAGACTTACCCGCCGTCACTGAGCCGCTCGTCGGCGAAAGACCAATGGAGAAATCGGCTGGGAGCGCCTGAATTGTGACAGTTAGCGCGGGTGATGTGGACCCCGCAAAGGCGCTGGTGCCTCCGTAGCTTGCTGTAATCACATGCGCTCCCGCAGCGAGTGAGCTTGACGAGTAGTACGCCTGACCCGAAGCCATCAGACTGGCCTGCCCAAGTACCGTTGTGCCGTCCATGAATGTAACAGAGCCGGTCGGCACGCCTGAACCAGCAGAAGGCGTCACGGTCGCGGTGAAGGTGACGTTCGTTCCGACACTCGTTGAAGTGGACGATGCTGACAGCGCAGCGGTCGTGGCGATTAGGCCTGGCACAATCTGGGTTGCGGTCTCGGCAGCATTCTTCGTTGCTTCTATGTTGCCCACGCCGTCGGTAGCGACGCTATAGAAGCCGTACGTATGGTTGACCGTGCCGGTGTAGTTTGCAGTCACGCCCCGGACGGCGCTCTGCCACAGCGTAAAGGTGCCTCCGTTGTCTGAGACGTAAACGTTGTAGGTGACGATTCCCGATCCCTGATCGGTGCCCGACCAGGTGACAGGGAATGTGATCGTTGTTTCGGTCGCAGGCAGCGCCGTGACCCTGCTAACGGGGGCGTCGATGTCGATAGTGTTGACCCAAGTCGGTGTTGTGATGGGCGTGTTCGTATCGAAGATGATGCTGGCTGCGTTCGAGATCTGCGTACCGGTAGGCATGCCGGGCTTGAGTGCGACGTTGAAGACCACGCTCGCCTGCCCCTTCATGCCATCAGTGTCCGCAGGCAGGAATCCAATTGTCGGATCGGTAGGCGGCAGCCCGGTGGAGGGATCGATGGACTGCAAGGTCCACTTCAGGAGGCCCGTGTTCTGGTTGAGACTACCCTCGATGCGCACGCTCAGGCTGGAGTTGATGCTATACACCGCAGTGAAAGCGTTCGCCGTGCCCTTCGGCTTGATCACGTTCGCGCCGAAGCTGATGGCGCCAAGGCTCAACGTAGTGAGATCTACCTTGGCGGGATCGAGTTGATCTGTAACTACAACCATCGCAGCCGGCAAGGTCGCGGTTGCCTGATTTTCGAAAAAGATGGCGTACGGAAGAGGCGCAGTAGCCCTGATGAAGTGGCCTCCCGATCCATCGCCGTTGTTGCCGACCTTGGCGTTTGGATCGATGGAGCCACCCGTCGTTCCAGATATCGTATCGGTTGTCGGAGGGTCTGGCGGTCCCGGCGGAGGAGGATCCTGTCCTCCAGCCGGATCGTCGGGATCATCAGCATCCGAGTCCATGGAACAGGGTCTGCCGGCCTGCACGTCCAGCTCCGTTCCTGCGGTCAGAACGCTGAAGGACTTCGTCCAGCAGGTGTCGAACTCCGGAATCAGGTTCCCCGGATTCGTGATGAGATCGAGCCGACTGTAGGAGTTGCCGGTGAATAACTCCGCGCCATCGATCGGCGAAGGAATGCTGTAGGTGCACTTGTAGAGCACCCCACCCAGCGCGTCGTTGACATTATCGGCCCACACAACGCAGTGGGATGTATCGATGGGGAAGAGATACTGCGTTGAAGTCGCGAAGTCGTGGACCAGTTCCGTGTCGTCGGTGGATGGTAGCCCGGTCACTACAAGCGTACTCCCCACATAGGCCGAGCTTGGCGATGGGAGCGTACCGGCGCTCACAGCAGGGGTATTGCCAATCAGCGATTGCGCAAGCTCCGTCTGTAGTGTGGCCGCGAGAGACTTCGCCTGCGCCGCGGTGGCTCCGCTGGTCTGATACTGCGTGAGGTACCGATCCAGGCAGTCGACAACGGTTGGCGATCCGCTCAAGGCCGCAGCACAGGATGTCGAAGTGGTCAGAGTGTTGCTTCGAGAGGACAGTTCGGAGTTCGCTGCAGACAAGGATCCGTACCAGGGTGAACCGAGTTGCGCCGAGATCGTGTAGTTGTCGCTGTCCACCGCGTCCGTGATGGCGATTTGGTAACTGCGCGACTCACCTGCCGCAAGGTGCGGCACCATCAGTGGAATACGCATACCTGACGCTGTCGTCGCTGAAGTGGTGGCCTGGACACCAGACCCCAGTTTCGGTGAGACGCCCACGCCGTAGGTCGCCGAAACATTGGCAGGAAGGTCGATCTCCATCGGCGCCATATAGGCATCCGTGTTGCCCGAATTACCGTAGCTCACAGTCACCACCGAAGAGACACCCGTGCGGATCTTTGGGCGTCCGACGATTGTGGCCCAGAGTTGTGGACCGCCGCCACTCGCCACGACGAAGCCGGCAGTCTGCATGAACGTTGTTCCGTTGTTCGGATTGAGGACGATGATGTTGTACGTTCCCGGAACGACTCCGGCTAATGGGAAGGTGCAGCTAATGCTGGTTCCCGTCGGAGATACGCTGGCCGACGCTGAAGAAATCGTGGCGCCGTTCAACGTAAGTTCACATGTGGCCCCGATCTGAAAGCCGACGCCGTTTACGGTGATCGTCGCATCGCCTACGTTCCCTCCGGTGGAGGGAGTGGCCGTTACGATCTGACCTGTGCCCAGTTCCGCGTAAAAAATATCGTTACCGTCCGGACCGGAATCTCCATTGGCAAAAACTTGCTGCAGTGCATTCGGCGTCACTGGAAAGCTGGCCGAAGACGTCGAGCCCGTGAGGTGTATGTTGCCGTTGGCATCCACTGCCATCGGCACTGAATTGAATCCGTTATCCGTCGTGCCTCCGAAGTAGGTGGAGTACAGGATGCTCGTTGCGGCGGGGTTAAGCTGCACCAGCGTAAAGTCCGACCCGCCAGTATTATTGAGTGGTTGCAAAGCGTTCGCGGTGGTTGGAAAGTCGGTCGAGGCACTAATGCCGGAGAGCCAGATATTGCCGCTTGCATCAACGGTCATCATACTGGCGCTATCAAGCCCTGAGCCGCCGATATAGGTGCCATAAAGTAGCTTTGTGCCATCGGCGCTTAGCTCGCCTAGAAACGCATCCTGGCCGTTGGCCATGCCGTTCCCGTTCAGCATCTTCGACAATGCATTGCTGGTCAGCGGGAGGTCGCTTTCCGCGGTGTAGCCGTAGAGCCAGATGTCGCCCGCCGTGTCGAGATGGATGCTGGTGAGTCCCTGGTTGCAATACGGGAAGCCGTTCTGGTCTTCGGTCTTGCCGCCGAAGTATGTCGAATACAACACCTGCGAGAGATCGGGGCTGAACTTCGTTACCACGCCGATCGTGTTTGGATTCGGAGAGTTGGCGCACCCATGACTGAGAGTCACGGGCTGCTCATAGGCAGTAGCCGTTACGGGATAATCGCTGGACTGTGTTGTGCCGGCATAGTAGACATTCCCCGTCCCATCCACGGCGAGGCTGCTGGGCCAGCCTTCCCCGGGTCCGTTGGTCTGTCCACTTTGCGACCCGCCGATGAAAGTCAGGTACGGAATCTGCAACTTGCCGTTGGCATCGAACTGAACCTTGCCGACAAAAGAATTGTCGACCCCGTTTGGCTTCTTCTGATATGCCGTCGCGCTCGCGTTCAGTCCTGCCTGAGAGGCCACGCCCGACATCCACAGGCTGCCATCGGCGTTCGGCAGCAGGCTGGTGACGGCTTCGTCTCCCGTGCCGCCGAGATAGGTCGAGTACAACAGTTGCGACCCATCGGCGCTGATTCTCGCCAGGAAGCCATCAAGCCCTCCACCTGCGGTAATTTGGTACGCATTTGAGGTAACCGGAAAATCGGTAGATTGCGTATACCCACCGACATACACGCTGCCATCTGCGTTCGCGACGATCGTGGTTCCCTGGTCGTTTTGTGCTCCTCCCAGAAAGGTCGAATACATGAGACTTCCTGCGGAATCGAATTTCATTACTACGATGTCGTACAGGTAGACACCTATGTTTTTGCGAACCGTCTGAAGCGCATTGCCGGTAACCGGGAAGTCCTCGGACGCTGACCAGCCAGCGATGAATGTGTTGCCCTGTGCATCAAGCGTTATGCTGAATGCCTGGTCGTTATGAAGGCCACCTGCATAGGTGGAATAGAGCAAACTGATGGTCGGATCGATGACGAATGTCCTGCTCTTGTCGTATTGCGCAAAGTGAAATCCGAAGGTGTTCGGTGCAACGAGCGTGAAACTGCCCTCCACCGCGCTCTTACCATGCTCAAAATTCTGATAGAGCACCGGCTTGTGGACTGTGGTGCCGATACGCAACTCCCCTTGCGCGGTCGTGCTCACTGCATCAGCACTGGCAATCTTCATGCGGATCAAATCGGGGTTGGCACCCGCGGCCACGACAAAGTCATATTCCAATCTACCGCCGTGACTATAGAAGATCAGGTCGATGCCCGGGTAGATGTTCCGGTAGTGAAGCCGCGCATAGGTCGGTGCGTTGCTGATCCAGCGGCTCGGGTCCTTGCCTTTGAATAGGTTGACCTTGCCCGTTCGCTCGTCCAGCGGTTCGATGATGGCATTTGAGTTCGCGCCGGAGAGTTGAATTCGCTCTTCGCGAATCTGCACCTTCTGTGCTCCACCCTGTACGGTGGAACCGGCACCTGAGCCGGCAGCAGCTTCGACCACCGGTTTACCCGACGCAGCTTTATCCCAGTCCAAGGTTTGCAGCACAAAACTGTCCTTTAGAAACGCCGCACGGTAGCCTGATGCCTGGGCCGTCCACAGAACGTCTGGCGCCGTCTGTCCTTTGTTCTCGATAAACGAGACAGTATCCCGTTCTTGCTGGCTTATGAGTGAAAGGATGGCAGGCTTGTACCTTGCCACAGAAGAGGACAAAGCGATCTTAGCCGGTTCCTGTGCCGAAAGACTTGGTAAAGCGAGCCCCAGAATCAGAGCTAAGATCAAGGCAACGTACGGGCGGAGAGCACTCATAAACAGAAACTCCTGATGAACCAGACCGGTGGCCTGGTTTTTTGCTTACACCCCTAGTGAGTTGGAACTGCAAAATATCACACATTTTTTACAGGTCACACAAATTGACATGCCTGGTGCGGGTCAGATTTCTCCGCAATCTCAAATGAGACGCGGTGTGGCCTCACACTCGCTGGTCATATCGTTGGTGCTCGTTGTTGGGCACTTGGGAGCAAACTACCTTGCCAGCCCAGCGCGGTAACCTCGTTCAGATCGAACTGGAAGGAGACCGCTTCGGGTCCCAACCTTGAACTGCCTTCTGATCGTGCGACTCCAGGCGGATCGCTGCCACGGAGGAGTCTACCCGAACAGGTGCCAACTCTTACGTTAGTCCCGAACGGCACAGAAGTACCGTCGCAGTCAGGACGAGTAAAGAACGGAGAAAGTGCATGAGAATCATCACCAGCATCTAGATGTAGAAGCGATGTTGGGGGCATAGTTCGTGGCGCGGCCAATCAACATCGCATGTGCACGATTCCATGAACAGTGACCTTGAAATTAGCACTTGACCAACCTGAGCCATACCCGCCGTTACGGATGACTGACATTTCCGAAAACTCTGTCAGTCTTAACGTGTCAATGCAACACTGCCTTAAAGTTACTAGCTGGTGTTTCAAAGTCCAACCTCTTGCGCGGGCGTTGATCGAGGTGCAGAGCTACCTTGTTGAGATCTGCCTGGGAGTAATCAAATAAGTTGTTTTTACTTTTGAAGTACTGTCGCAACAAACCGTTGGTATTTTTGTTCGTGCCGCGCTGCCAAGGCCTCTGCGGATCGCAGAAGTAGAGCTTCACCTCGTGGCTGCGGTGAAGCTCTTATGTTTGGCCATCCAAACCCTCGATCCGACGTCACCGAGCGCTTTAAAGAGGCAGGAAGCTTACGAACCTACCGGGTCAGAGCAGCGACGACCGTTGCCATGTCTTTGTCGGCTACTTTATCCACCATAGTAAATTGCGAGTGTCGTCCGACCAGGGTCGCGGTATGACTGTTCTTGCTTCCGCTGAGCAGGTCACTTTCCCAATGTCCGGGAATTGCGCAACCCTCAATCTCTGCAGGTCTTCGAGACCCGCTCAAGATGTGTATCGATCTAAAACGACTGGCGCAGTGAACTTCCGAGAGCCTTCTCTTGCAAAGAACCGAGTGCGCTAGAACAGAAAGTGGAGGGCCATTTGGATCTGGCGCGGAGCCCCGATAGTGTGCTTGGTAATGCCGAGGCCGCCGGGGGTTTTGGTGTAGAGGCTGTAGGGGTCTGTGCTGTACTCGGGTGCGTTGTTGTAGCCCTCGTTCTGCGAGACGTTGTCGGTGGGGATGTCGAAGCTGCTGGTGTTGGTGAGGTTGAAGACGTCAAAGGTGTAGCGGAGAGTGTAGCGGTCATGGATCGGAAGAACCTTGACGAGCGAGGCGTCGGTGCGTTTCTGATAGGTCTGGCGGAAGATGTTGCGCTGGCCTGAGGTGAAGCCGGTCTCAAAGGCATCGCCGATGGGGACGCCCTGGCTGCCCTGCGCGATGAGCGGGATGGTGAAGCAAGAGGGCTTCAAGGCTGCGCCGGTGCCGGTGTTCTCGTTGTAGAAGGCACCGTTGTTTCCGGTGAGGGCTGTCTTGGCGGTGCAGCCGGGGGCGAGCGGGACGATGGGATTGGTGATTCCGTCGAAGGTGCTGTAGTAAAGGCTGCCTACCGCGCCGGAGTAGTCGATGATGCTGTACGGCTGGCCGCTCTGGATGATGGCGATGCCGTTGATGGACCAGCTATTGGCGAGCTTGCCGAGGAGTGTTCCGTCGCCGTAGAACTTGGGCAGGGTGTAGCTGTAGGTAAAGTTGAGGACGTGCTTGCGATCGAAGTCAGCCGAGCCGTAGCCGCTGCGAAGGTTGTTGGGATCGTTGCCGTTGTAGAAGAGGCCGAGGGCGCTCTGCTCGTCGGTGGTGTGGGAGTAGGTGTAAGAGACGCCGGCCTGGATGCCGTGGCTGAGGCGCTTTTCCAGGTGCGCCTGGAGGGCATGATAGGCGGAGATGCCGGCGGCTGTGTAGGTTTCGGACTCGGATGAGAGGCCGGTGTATGGGACGCGCAGGTCTACGTTGCCGCCTTCATAGTTCTGCTGCATCTGGCCGTACTGGCAGTTGACCTCAGTGGGGTCGTTGACGCAGATGGGTGGGAAGGTGTTGGGGTCAAGCACGGTGTAGCCGTAGCTGAAAGATTGCTTATTGACGCCGGCGGCGTGGGTGGGACTGGCGAGCGTGGCGATCTTGGCCTGATTGAAGGGCAAGGGGATGACCTGGTGGCGGCCGAGGTTACCGACGTAGCCGATCTCCACGAGGAGGTCGTTGCGGGGCTGCCATTGCAGGTTGAGGGTGAAGTTGATGCTGTACGGGAGTTTATTGGCGGGGTTATAAGCACCGAGGGTGAAGGGCTGTGCGCCGGCGATGATGGCGGCGGCGTTGGGGAGCGACTTGGTGATATCGGCTGCGCTGGGGTTAGAGGGTCCGGGGCCGCGGGTTGAACCCCAGGGGGTGGCGAGCGAGTAGGCGCTGGTGTCCGGGCCGTAGGGCGTTCCGGCGCCGCAGATAGGGATGTAGAAGTCATAGAGGAAGCTGGTGTTGCCGTAGGGGGAGGAGCTATAGGCGCAGTGTTGCTCGGTGACGAAGGGCGGGGTCTGGCTGATGCCGAAGGGGCCGCCGGAGATCTCGCCTGCGGCGTAGCCGGGTGAGAGATAGGTGTAGAGTTCGCCGCGATCGTAGTACATGCCGGTGCCGCCGCGAAGGACGACTTTGTGGTCCGCGAAGCTGGGCTGCCAGGCGAAGCCGAGGCGGGGGGCGATGCCCCACTGGCGGCCGGTGAGGGTGGTGTTGCTGATGCCGTGGGTGCCGTTGGCATTGTTGCCGGCGATGATGATGCCGGAGTTGGAGATAGTGTCAGCGGAATCAGAGTAGCTGTAGGCGGTGGGGTCGAAGTTGAAGATGCGGCCGTTCTTTTCGGTGAGGCCACCGTTCCAGTCGTAACGAAGGCCCGCGGTGAGGGTGAGGTTGGGTAGGACCTGAAACTTGTCCGAGACGTAGAGGCCGGTCTGGTTGGCGCGGTAGTAGCGGTTGGCGTCGCCCTGGAGATACGTGGTGGCGACGAAGCCATTGGTGCTGTAAGGGGTTATCCAGTTCTTGGCGAAGGTGGCGAGATCTGGTGTGGCTACGGCACCTTTACCGGTGCGCTCGTCCCGGACATTGAGCTGGGTGTATGAGAAGCTGCCGCCAAAGGTGATGGCGTGGCGGCCTTTGGTCAGGATGGCGCTGGCTGAGGGCTGGATGCGGTTCTGGAAGACGCCGGTGTAGGAGCTCTGCGAGGAGGCGGCGGGGCCGATGTTGAGTGTCTGAGCGCCGAGCCCGTCAGGGGTTGCAGAGCCAAGGGTATCGACGATGGTGAGTCCGGGGAAGGTCGAACCGAAGGCGGGGTTCATGGCCGCGGCGGGAGTGCCGGCCTGCCCGGGCGCGAAGGGCTGGTCGTTGGTGCTGTAGGCTTTCTCACGCAGGAAGCCGAGGGTCTCCGTGACACTGAGGTTGGAGGTCAGGGTCTGGACGTTGTTGATGGAGAAGACCTGGGAACCGATGTCCATGTGCTCGGTAAAGCCGCGGACGTTGGAGATTGCGAAGGGCGCGCTGTTGGGATCGTGCTGATAGAAGTACTTAAGCGCGAGGAGGTCCTTGGGGCTGGCGTTCCAATCGACTGAAGCAGCGAGCATGTCCGCGATGAAGGTGGAGGTACCGGTCTGGAAGGAGTTATAGGGCGAGAAGAAAGACGGGTGGTGTCCGTTGTCGTTGGGGATGAGCCAGCTTCCATCTGGGTTCTTGGCCTGGAAGACGCCGAGACCGACGGGATTGCTGGACCAGTCGCCGGCGGTGACGCTGATGCCGTTTTCTGCGATGGGACCGGCGAAGGAGTTGTTGGTGAGGGCGGCGAGGCCGGCGGGAGTGCGGTTGGTGTCGCTGAGCCCGATGGGGACGGCAGCTTCGGTGTCGCCGGTCTCCTGATCGGAGACATGGAGATGCTGATAGCCGACGAAGCCGAAGAGCTTGTCCTTGATGATGGGGCCGGAGAGGGTACCGCCTGCAATGTAGCGATGGAGCTCTGGGTTTTTATCGGACTCCGGGACGCCGGTGTCCTTTTTGAAGAAGAACGGCGCCGCGTTCATGAAGTTGGTGCCTCGATGGCCGAAGAGCGAGCCATGGAGGCCGTTGCCTCCTGAGCGGGTGCTGAGATCGATGTGGGCACCGGCGGCCGAGCCTTGCTGGGCGTCGTACATGGAGGCGTTGACGCGGACCTCTTCAATGAACTCCGGGGGCGGAGTGGGGATGGAGTTGCCGATGGCGAGATAGACGGAGGACGCGCTCTGGATCACGCCGCCTGCACCGCCGATGCCCTCCCCGGTATTGTTGACGACACGGGACGAGCCGACCTGGGAGGTGCTCTTGCCGTTAAAGAGATTGCTGCCGTCGACGCCGTTGAGCTGGAAGGAGTTGCTGGTATCGCGCTGTCCGTTTGCCCAGATGGGCGCGTTGCCGAGGCCGGAGTTGGAACCGGTGCCGCCGGGCAGTTCAGCGTTGACGCCGGGGGAGAGGATGGCGAGACCGGTGAAGCTGCCGGTGGAGAGCGGAACGGCTTCAAGTTGGGCGTGCTCCAGGATGTAGCCGTTGGTGGTATCCGCGGTGTTGAGCAGCGGGGTGGCTTCCACAGTGACCGAGTTGGAGACACTTCCCAGGGCGAGTTGCGCGGGAAGAGTAACCGTGCGATCGGCCTGCACGCGAATTCCCGGGAAACGTCCGGTATTGAAGCCATCTCGTTGAAAGCTTAGGGTATAGGAACCGATGGGCAGGTTGACGAAGGAATAAGCGCCGGTTGAATTGGAAATAACGGTGCGGGTGAGCTGGGTAGCTTCGTCGACGGCGGTGACGGTGACTCCGGGGATGAGGCTTCCGCTGGAATCGGCTACAGAGCCGTTGATGGCTCCGAGCGTCTGCTGGGCAGCGACGGGCAGCGAAAGAGTCAGCGCGACGGCCAATGAAACGACGGTGATGGGGCGCCGGTCGAAGCTCACCATGGGATTCTCCAAAAGACCAGGTCCAGGCCATATAGGCCGGGTTTGAGGCGAGGCAGGGCATATCCGTTTCAGGCCGGATAAGGCCAAAAAGCGGAGGTGTTCCGAACGTTCACGGAAGAGCCAGGGATTAAATTATGTGATGACCAGAAGCTATCAAGGACCCAGGATTAGCGCAAGAGAATCTTGGCGTATGGGAGTGACCTTATCGCTTGATTCCCAGGCGAATCCGCATGCCGATAATCCTCCTTGAACCTGCCAACACAATCGCCTACCTTCTGGGTGGAGATCAAGCGGCGGACCATCTCATTGACGGGGTTATCCAGCAACATCGTGTCCTCGCGACTTTCCCGTTAGGTACTGTCCGCCTAATGCGGATAAAAGGAATCTATATGCGATGCTTTGATCCTCGTTAGTGATGACCGCCACCGCCATGCGAGACCCCACCTCCGCCCCCATCGCCAGAGAAGCCTCCGCCGCCTGAATGTGAGGTGCCTGAGGATCCCCCTCCACCGGAATAAGAAGCTCCCGATGCGCTACCGCCTGACCATCCGCTGCTGGATCTGCCTGCGTCGCCTCGGAAGCCGCCGCCAGTTGATGTATTCCCGTAAAAGCCACCGCCGGACGTGCGGCCTGTAAATCCGCGCGAGTTGCCTGCAAAGGGTGCGTTTACCATCGTCGCTTTTCCTCCCTGCACCACCTCGTGATTGAGTGAGAAGCCCTGCGAACGGTGGTCAAAGGTAAGGCGCATCGGTGTGCGTTCCGGAGAATGACCCAACGCCGACCCCGAACGTGGAGTAGAAGATGCCATCATCATGCACGCCTCAGCGTGAGGGGCTTCGACACGTGGCAGTGCGGTGAAATGCGGGCGTTCGAAATCCTTGGGCGGACTGCCGGGAACGCTTAAGACTTTTGTGAGTTGTATCCGACGCGCGTTACAGAGCCATTCTTCCAACCCTTCGTCTCGTACAAACCGTGTTTCAAATTGATTGGCGGCTTGCCCGCAATATCCTTCGGATGCAGCGGCACATAGCCGGTCTTTCCGCCGTTCTTCACCCATCGCACCGGGCAGCGATGATGCCGCTTTTCGCCCGCAACCCGCACATAGTGATTTTCGTGATTGATCCACCAGCCCGAGTGGCAGACCGCCCAGTTGTAAGGCCAGCCGATAATCTCACTGCCCACTAAGCGGACATGCTGCGTGAGCGGGTCTGAGTCATAACCAGTAACGCGTGGTGTACGGGCTGCATGGGAAGAAGTCATCCTCGTCCTCGAAGGGAAGCGGATCGTCGTAACCGCTAAATGCTGCCTGCGACTCTATTTGCGCGAATGCAGACAGCTCATGTGAAGAGCAGGCTTCGAAGGAAGTCGTTTGAAAATGCGATCCCTCCGAACGCGAGGACTGCGCGGACACTACAGGCTGCGTCGGGGCCACCGGCTTCGTTTGCGGATTCCATCCCATTGCCGGTTCCCAACAGGTGCCATAAGAAGCGCACGGAAAGAACGTGCCGCCACCTTCCATTTCCGCAAGTCCCGGCACTGGTTGCGTCAGGCCAGCCTCATGCATCTCCTTATCGATCAACGCGGTGCGTTCGGCATAACGCTGTGCAACCCAGGTATCCCACGCCTGGGAGGCAGCCGCGTCAATTGGCGGCTGGAAATCAGCCATGCGGCCACTATGCAGCACGAAGACCTGGCCAGCCGCGAGATGTTTGCTCCCCCCTGTCGAGCTTCCGAGGGTGATCGCATCCACCGGCGTCACCACAATGCCGTCCACGTAGCTATCCAATCGCATTGTTCACTTCTTCGGATACGTCAGACGTATCAGATCGTTTGGCGTGGAGACCTGAAAATCTCTGCTGGGAAAGAGAGTCTTCACATGCAGAGTCAAGCTCCCACTCAGCAGCTTCAACACGCTATGCGGAGCGCTGTCAGTAGGCGTCAGCGTATCGAACATCAATACTGCGTTAGGCGCTAGGTACGCAGTCGAGTTGACTTCGAACTCGATCTCCGCACGGCCATCGCCGGTGACCAGGTTGAAGCCGCTCTCTACCGCACATCGATTGCGGCCTTTTCCCATGTTGAGCCTGTGGCCTTCTCAGCTGCCTCACACGAGCGAGGCGCACATCACCGGAGACAAAGCTCAACCGCACGATCTCTGGATAGCTAGCCGGTGCAGACGGCTTTCTAGCACCTGCCGAAGCGTATGCGCCTGCTGTCGTAATTATGAGGAGCAAGATGAGGTGAAGTGCCGCGACCGACGACCGGCGTAACTCCATGACGCGCATGGTGAGCCTAGACTGGCCTGCACAACCGCCCGGAAACAGAGTGCGCCAGAGACTTACTCTGCAGCTGCTGTGTCATGCAGTCCTGTAAATTGACGTCTCCAGCTTACACCTGATTGCGGAGGATGCGATCCGGAGTCCAGATGCCTGCCACACGCTGCATCGTTGTACGGTGCATATGAGTCCTGACAGATCGGCATGTTGGGGAGTGGCCCCGCGATCAGGGCTCCAATCGAGCCTGTAAACGACGTATCCGGCAGGTTGGGCTCGCAAGCCGAAACTGCCAGACCCATCGAAAGACTTGCTACTTTGTTGGGGCGATCAGATCCTTGGCAGCTTTTGCTACGCGGAACTTGACCGCAGTCTTTGCTTTAATCTTGATTGTCTCTCCCGTTTGCGGGTTGCGGCCGAGACGTGCTGCACGCTGAGCTTTCACCAGCTTCCCAAGCCCAGGGATGGTGAATTCACCGTTCTTCTTCGTCTCCTGGATCGCGGTAGCCGCCAGCAGGTCAAAGAACTCTGCTGTTTGCTTCTTCGAAAGCTCCATCTTCTCCGATACGAGTAGAACCAACGCCGCCTTCGTCATTGTTTTGCTGGTCGACGTCTTCTTTGCTGCGCTGGTGCTTGTCTTCTTGGCCGCCGGGATAGCCGTCGTCTTTGCCGCTGTTTTCTTCGTTGCCATGGATTCCTCTTTGGTGATGCCTGAATCAGTTAGGCGACTTTCGCCGTTGTCTTCTTGACTGTCTTCTTTGTTGGAGCTTTCTTTGCAGTCACTTTCTTTGCTGCCGACTTCTTGGTGGGAGCAGAAACAATGTCCTTTGGAAGTGAAATAAAAGCCATGACTGATGCGCCGAGTTCGCGGGTCTCCACGTTCGTAAGCATGCTTGGCGACTTCAGGGCTTTTGCGGCGAGCTTCTTAATCTTAGGTGATGTGATTGCTGCAGGTGCTTTAGACATTGCTTCATTCTACGTACAAAGGTCTGCGACTGGCGGAATTTTGCGACACGGAACTTTCCGCCAGGTGCGGAACTTGCCGATACCTTTAGGGGTCTCACGGGTCGAAACAGCACGAATCCATTGCTCCATCTGCTCATGGCCTACGAGGCCAGGATGCACTTCCGCTAAGAGGAAGCCCGCTGATGCCGCTCGTCGGGCGGTCGCGATGAAGTCGTCTACGATCTTATCCATTCCAGAACGGTCAAGTCTGGTCGGCACAGGGTATGCATCGGAGAATGGATCTGAACTCGGGCCAACCATCTGCCATCCACCGTCAGCGGCGGATATTGCCTGCAGCGGAGTCTCCCAGGGCTTCGCCATACTCGCTTTGCGGCCCGCATGAGCCAGTTGGATACCGGGTACGCAGCCCTGACCCATTAACAAATGCAGTCAGCCGGGCCAAGGAATGATATGTGCAGCGGACCACGCCAAGGTCGCCAAGTGTTGTACGACCCTCCGGGCTAACCGCAGCCGCTTTAGTGAAAACTATGCCCGCACCGCCGACGGCACGACCTCCTAAATGAACGAACTGCCAGTCATTCGAGAACCCGTCCGTGTAGCTGTACTGCCATATCGGAGAAACAGCAATGCGATTTGGGAAAGTAACGGAACGCTGAGTAAGAGCTGAAAACAGGTGATCGACCGCTATAACGCAATTTGGATGTTTACGACGCAGCAAGGTTCTGGAAAGATTGGCGACCATGAGAGGCATGTACCCAACCGCAATGGCCATTGAGCTTCAGTAATCAGGCGCCACTGGCTGCATCGCTCATTCCGACCGAATCATTTTAGGAGCGCATCGCCATCCCAATCCTGGAACTGGAAGAACCTTTTACCTGGGGTGTTTGAGCGGAGATTAGCCTCAAGAGCTTCATCAAGACTCAGGACCTCTGGAAAACGGAAGGCCGCGAGTTGAGTCCACCCTACTTGGGTTGGCTCAATACCGAGCTTCCTCTGTACGGCAACACTATCAACCTGGAAGTCGAAATGCATACCTAGGTAGTAGGTTGACGTCCACACTTTTCTATCATTCGAAATGACTACCCGCTCGCGGTGGAGCAGAGAACCGGAATCACGCTTGCGCGTGTTGCAGAGATCGTGACCGCACTGTGTCCAGAGTAGCTTTTGAGCGAAACTTCTCGAATGTTTGGTCCGCCGTCTGACTGCAAGGGAAAGGTGATTGGATGAAGAAAGTCTGCGTCAATGTATCGAGCCTGTTTGTGGAGTTTGTCGCCTAGCCATGATGAGATACGCCGCGTACCTGTCCTTCACAACGCCACGACCGTATAAAGGTCATATGAGAAACAGGTTTCAGGTACGCCGTTGTGACTGTTCTTTCATCTTCACTCGCCCCATGCGGACCTTGGGGGATAACTCGTTGTCAGTCGTACTTGAACTTGCTCAGGCAGCCATCGCGACGATCAATACGTTCTTCGGGGCCCTCGTCTCCAGCGCCGTCATCCATCCACCCGCAGCGATGCGGTGTCGCTTCGACCGCAGCACCACGGCCCCGAACTCCATGCACCAGGATCTTGCGCAGGTAGCAGTTGCCGCGCTTGCTGATCCCATATAGCACTACGACGACGATCTAAAGCTCCCACCCAGGTCTGCTCTGGACAGCTAAGACGACTGAACAGTTCCCAACGGCGTACTCGAACCTGCTCCCGAAAATCGTCTTCCATGACCGTCTCGTTATCAGGTAGAGCACGCAGCGCAACTCATCATGACCAGGAGACTCGACCTTCCACCCAAGGCCGAATACACTTGCGCAGACCTGGCATTCGCCATTTGCGTGCAGCTACCTCCGCTCAAACCACTGTCCTATGCGAATGGAGACCTGACTATTTTTAAAGCAGTCTTGGTATCGTCACCATACTCCGCTTGGCCGATGTCAGTATGGCGTTCTTCACCAATAGCGGAAGAACGATCTCGGAAACAGCCCCGCTTGTTTGTAGAGAGATACTGCCGACTACCTGCCTTCAGTCTTTAGAAACGAAGAAGTGCAGCATAGTTGACAACTTTAATGGCTGAGAGCGATCACTCTCAGCCATTAAAGCGATATTTGGAGTTCAGGTGCATTCGGCTAAAAAATAATTTTACCCGCAAGCTGAACGTTGAACGGCTCACCCGGTCCTATTCCGGGCGCACCGCCATTGTTGCGCGTGCTGGAGATCTGACCGAACGAAGACGATGACAGCGTACCTGTACCTGGGTTCGCCAAGTTCACTCGATTAAAGATGTTGAACATCTCCGCCCGCAGTTGCAGGTTGACCCCTTCGCGGATATACGTGTTCTTGACCAGCGAGGCATCCACCGTCGCGAAGGCCGGTCCACGCAGCGTGTTACGTGCCGTGGTGCCGAAGGTGCCCTGCGGTGCGGCTGCAAAGGCGGTCGGCGTGATCCACTGCACGATCGGTGCCGCACCGGCGGTGGCCGATACGCGCTGACGAGAGAGGCCTGCGGATGGGTTGCTAACCTGGTTCGCACGATCCTGGAACTCACCCGTGCCGCTGTTATCCGTGCTACCCAGCTTGGCCGAAAACGGTGTGCCGGTAAACGCGGAGATAAAGGTGTTTACTTGCCATCCACGGCTCAGCAACTGCAAGTGGTCGGTAAACTTTGGCATCTCGTATACGACGTAACCATTGAAGGTGTGACGCACATCGAAGTCCGCGCTGCCATACTCTGCGTTGGGATTGGCGGAGTCCTGCGGAGCAAACCCGCGGGTACCGGAGACCACGTCCAGCGCATGACCGTAGGTGTAGGAGCCTTGCGCTGTCATGCCGTGAAAGTTGCTGGTACGCACCAGCACCTGCGCGGAGTTGTAGTTAGAAGTACCTTCGCTCTCGATCTGGTTGATCGCGGCGATTACCTTTGCATTGGTGACCTGTGTGTTGGTGTAGTAGGGACGCCGTGGCTGCAAAGCGGCGACCGTTGCTCCCGCTCCCGGATGAGCCTGGTTGATATCGACTAGGCGGAACAGGCGACGGCCCAGTGAGCCGACGTACCCGGCCTGCAGGATCGTGTTACGGCTCAACTGATACTCAGTGTTCAAGTTGAAGTTCTCAACGTACGCGGTGCGAAAGTTCGGGCTGATCGTCGAAAGCCCGATTGCGGCTGGAATCGCGCCGCCGCTGAAGGTATTCACCCCCGTCTGCCACTGAAACAGGTTCCGGCTGACGTTGATCACCGGCGTTGCACCTGTAGGGTTGGCTTGTACGCCTGACGCTCCACCGTTGCCTGGACGGTTGTCAAAGAAGCCATTGAAATTCGGGACGTCGAAGTAGATTCCGTACGTTCCGCGAACCACCATCTTCGGTGCCGCCTGGTAGGAGAATCCGAAGCGCGGAGCATAGTTGGTCAGGTTTTTCTTGTAGATCGTATCAAGGCCGTTTGAGTTAGCAAGCAGGCCATAGGCGTCGGTTCCCGCAGCACCGGGACGGAAGTCGGAAATGACCCCGTTGGACGTAAAGGGGCCGTTGTACGTGTAGCGCAGGCCTACGTTCAAAGTCAGCGTCGGAAGCACCGTGTACTGATCCTGCACAAATGCATCAAAGGCCTTCTGGTAGATACCGCGACGCAGCGTGCCCTGCGTGAAGCTGGAGGAAGCTACATAACCGGCGAGGTAGTCGGCCAACGCCTTCACGGTTGCTGGCGTGGTCGTATCCGCCGCATAGGAGGTTGCGCCAGCCGGCAACGCAACACTCGATGTAGCCGAACCTGTGAAGTTGAAACTGCCGCGCGTGTTGCGCTGGTACTGCAGATCCATGAAGTTTCGGCGGAACTCACCGCCAAAGCGCACCTGATGCTTGCCGAAGGTGTACGTCGCCGTATCCGTCAAGTGGCCAGTGTAATCCTTGCGCCCGAGGGGCTGCGTCACGCCTATCTGGTCGATGCCGCTGATGGTGATTGTGGGCGCACCAAACAACGACGGCGAAGTTACGCCTGTATTCAGGCCCAGTGCTGGAATATTCTGGCTATGGTTCTCGTCATTGAAGGTCTGATTGAAGACTCCTACCCCGGCCAGCAGCTGGTTGGAGAGCCGATCCGTGATCGCCCAGTTGTGCACTGCCGTAAAGTTCTGCGTGATATCCGGCGCCACTTGATAGTAGTCGAAGATATTCGTTCCCGCCGCCGCGAATTGTCGGCCGGTGCCGATGAAAGCTCGTGCGGAAAGCGTCTGCCGAGGTGTGATCGTCCAGTCGATCTTGCCGATCGCGTTATCGCTGTAGCCGCTCTGCGGACGCGGGTCGTAGTAGTTATTTGTCGTCGCCGGCCCGGACGCCTTATTGCCTTGCGGCCATAGTGTGAGCACGCTCAGGGAAAGCGGATTAACCGGAATATTGTGCGCAGTCAGCAAGGTCGTTGCAGCCGCCACGTAGGCAGTCGTAGGCTCCGTCGCAAACGATGTGTTTTGGATCAGGTATTTCTGACGCTCATAGGTCGTAAAGAAGAACAGCTTGTCTTTGATAATTGGTCCGCCGATGGAACCGCCGAACTGCTGATTGCGCAACGCAGACTTGCGCGTCGATGCTGCCAGGAAGGGTCCACGTGCCGCAAAAAACTCGTTGCGGTTGAAGTAGTAAGCAGTGCCGTGAATGTGATTGGTGCCAGATTGATGGCCAGCGAGATCAACCCGCCGCCGTTACGCCCAACCTCCGCGTTGCCTTGTGTCTGCACCGTGAACTGATCAATTGCGTCGATCGGAATCGTCACGCCTGCAATGGACCCGACACCGCCTTGGTTAGCCGCCGCCGCGTTCTGCCAGATATCGTTATTGTCCGCACCGTCAATCTGCCAGTTGTTCTGATTGGTCCGTGTGCCGTTCATAGAGCCCGCGCCGTTATAGCCAGGAACGATCTTCACCAACTGCGTAAAGTCGCGGCCGTTCAGCGGGATATTTTGGACCGCCTTGTCATTCACAACAGAGTTGTTGGTGGAGGACACCGTATCAATCGTCACAGCCGCCGCATCCACGGTCACCTGCTCGTTGGACGAGGCCACCTTCATCTTGATCTCAAGCGAGTAGATCTGTCCTGGCTGCACGGAGATCTTGTCGATCTTCAACGTCGCAAAGCCACTCGACTCCACCGTCACGCTATACATTCCCAGAGGCAAGTCCTGCAGGCTGTAGTCGCCGCTGCTGGAAGAGAAGGTCTCTCGCTTGGAACCTGTATCCGTGCCCGTCAGCGTGATCTTTGCGTTCGGAACTACGGATCCAGTGGCATCCTGTACCGCACCTGCAATACCACCTCGAAAGGTCTGTGCAGACATTGTGTGGGTCAGGGCCAAAGCTGAAAAAATCAGCCCATACTTCGCTTGTTTAATAAATGGGTTCATTCGGTAGTGCTCTCCTGTATGCTCTGCGGAAAATAGAGCAGGTAAATCACCTGCAAGAGGAGCGCGCCCGAAGAAGAGAGAGGGGGGTCGCACTGCGCTCGATAGAGGTGCGTTAGAAGGCTTGAACTATGGAGCCCGATGTGAGGTGTTCCATGAACGATAAAGCAGCGCGGACGGAAAGGCAAATTTGATAGACGGTCGTAAGCGATAGAAATCATTGGTCGATGGACCATTCAGAAACTATTCTCTCGGCACGGTTACAGAATGGGTGGTATTCGCGGCCCTGCTGTTCTACGGCTTCCGCCATGGCCACACTTGGGCTCAATATGGAGCTTTTTCACTTGCAATAATTCATCCTCATACGCTCGTGCAGATCAGTTCTCCAGCGGCGAGACCGATCCTTTGAAAAGGACACGATCGGCCTGATGGCGGGCACCATCACCACACAGTTGGAAGCTCTCTGCGACATCGCCGCGGCATCACGGTCATCACCAACGCGATGAACATCGGTATGGAGTTCTGCAATCAACCCGCGATCAAGACCATGCTCACAGGCGGCACGATTGCCTGGGCATGGGCTTTCGCGCTTGCGGGGCAACCCATGCTCAATTTTCTCAAGGTGGTCCATCTCGATAAGCGCTCATCAGCGCCACTGGAATAGACCTTGAACGGGGAGTCACAACCCTTGAGATGGAGGAAGCTTCTGTATCGTTCACGATGCTCCGCCAGGCGAAGCAGTCATCGTTGTCGTGGACTCCAGCAAAATAGCCGCGTCAGTCCCGCGTTTATCTGCCCCCACTTATCCATACATATCCTTGCCACGGTAAGCTGCATCAATCCTCGCGTCCTGCGGTCCAACAGATGTCAGACATCGCTCACTGGGGCCATGACGTTAGCGCTTCAAATCTACTGGCTTCGCTAACGCAGACTCCAGCAAGGGCGGAATGCCAGCTTCCTCGGCTCGAGGCAGCGTCTTGGTGCTCTGCCACTCATCGATGAGCGCATTGATGTCTTCTCCCCGCCGCTCCCACAGTTGAATCTGGAGATCGTAACGCACCAGGACGTTATCGATCCAGTAAGGCCGATTCTCCGCAAGCCAACTGTCGCGATAGAGATTCTTGATCATCGAGTAACCATCCCGCAGATCCTGGCACCGCCCGTTCATGCTGCTGATCGAATAGAGCAACTCCCGCGTCTCGGTCTCACGCTTCTTATCGTCCTTTTGTTGATAAGCTTGCGCGTAGGCTGCTTTCATCTCGTCTGCAAGTTGAAACTTCATCCCGATGAAGTCGATCCTGCGAGCACCGAGTTCCATCGCCTTCAAGGCATCCTGTTCCCGCAGCGTTGCGTCCGTCGTCCGTGCCTCCTCGATCAATTCAATTGCCTTCTCCGCATGTAATCGAGCCGCCGGAATATTCGCCCGCATCTTCGTGGCCTTGGCCTGTCCAGCCTTGCTCCACGGATCCATCCAGAACACGTCGTCAGCAACGTCCACCAAACTCTCTGCATCCATCAGTTCCTTCTGAGCCTGATCGATACGGCCAGTCATATCCCCGTAGAACACTCGCCCAAAGCGCGCTTGGTAAGCGGCTCCATCTATCTTTGCCGGCTGCCAACCCGCCGCGGCACCAAAGAGAACTCCGAACCAATCCTGATTGAAGAGGCCCTCGCCGTCATCGTTCCACACCACCGTGAGTTCGCCCGTGCTTCCCAACCGCTGACCCGCCTCAACGAAACCGGAGATGTTGTCCAGCGCCGTCTTTCCAAGCGGATAGACCACGCGCCAATTCGCGTCGCCTGGCGCAACCCATGTCTCGATACCCGCCTTCTTGAACGGCAGCAGATTATGGTCGTAGCTATCTTCATGCCAGTAAATCCAGGGAATTGCGATCATGTCTTTTGGCAAGAGCGATACGCTGGCCGGATCACTCCACACCAGGTCTCCCCAGAACAGGAGGCGCCGGTTGAGTGGAGCAAGTGTTGTGTGAATCGTGTTCAGAAACTGCGCATAGACTGGCCCCAGACCTTTCTTGTCCACCTCGGACTTCGTCCTGCCCGTGCCTAATTCGAAGGTCTCATCTGCGCCTATGTGCAGAAACGGACTTGGAAAGTCTTCTGCAATCTGCGTGAACCAGCTCTTGATCAAGGGTTGCGCACCAGCTTGTCCCGGCGCAATGACATGTCCGTGCGGCGTCTCCGCCAAGTCTGCATACTTCTCATACTGCAGTACATGATGAAGATGGCCAAACGCCTCCTGCTCCGGCACGATCATGATGTGGCGCCGGCTTGCAAACTCTTCCAGATCCTGTGATTCGGCGCGTGTCAAAGAACTTCCCGGAGGAGCCGCGAGCGGATCGCCCGCATACTGGAGCGTATGTTCGAAGTACGGGGAGTAGAGATTGACCTTGTGCGCCGCGAAGACTTCTAATTGGTGCTTCTGAAACTCCAGCGTAGGGAAGGGGCCGCGAGAGAGATCATCGTGGATACCGCGATACCTCATCGCGGGCCAGTCGCTTACGGTTCCCGTCCAGATTCGCGCAACGCCTCCTTCGCTCTCCACCATCTGTTTCACCGTTTGCACACCATAAAAGACCCCAGCCGACGTTTCACCGATCACCGCCACGACTGGCGTGTGGGCCACAATGACATAACCTTCGGCTGACATCTCCGGACCAAAAGCCAGACCTGACTGCTTCAACAGTCCCGCTGCCTGGGGTGAATCTTTTCTAAGCAACTGCACCATTAGGGTCGGTGCCCCAATACCTGGCGATATTGAAATCCCGGAAGCTTTGAATAACTTTTCCAAGTCATGAGCCGCAAACAGATCCTCGGCATCGCCGCCCGGCACCACCACCGTGGCCGACCTTACCACCACCCGTTGCCCTGCATGGACTTCGCGCGGTATCGGTGAGAAGGTAGGAGCCTTTGGATCAAGTGTTTGGGTATGGCCCACTGCAGCACGCAGTAGACAATAAACGACCATGCATCGCATGAAGCCTGACAACCTTGGAGCCGAACAGCGTTTAACCGACTTGTAGATCTTCATGTATCTCTTCTCCATCCAAAAGCTGTAATTCATCCGAAGCAAATGACTGCTTCCTTAGTGTTCCATCGCCTGTCGCTTCTGCCTTGAGATGCCGGCTCAATTCGATTTGACTGCGGTTGCTGCAAGTTGCGGGAGCAACCAGACCTCTGCTACCTGCCTGCCTCTACCCCCGCCTCCTCCACCTGGCGTTCCGCGCATCCAGCGAAGGTGCAGCGTTCCATTGACGATCGCCTCTTTTGGAAGCTCAAACTCATAGGTCTCTGGATTCGACTGGCGTAATCGGCTCGAATGAATCACGACATCGCCGGCTGTCAACGTCAACGGTACGGCGTAATCCTCACCCGCATAGGTCAGGCGCACGCGATAGTTCTTTGAAGGGTCAAGGTCTTTGTACTCCAGATCCAGCGGTTCTTCATACAAGGCCTCCGCATAGCTCAACCAGGACAGCCTCCAACCGTCCTCGAGCGTACGGTCTGCGATGCCATCGATCGCCGTGTGATACATCTCTGGATCTTTCTGCCACCCCTCGCCTCTGACGAAATGAGATTCATGCGCTGGGCTTCCGAGGTCGTCGTAGAGTGCTCCCGAAACCGGCATCTGCCAATTTGCGATGGCCTCAAGGGCACTTATCTTTGCGGTTTCTGTTGGTTGAGCCTCCGCCTTGGCCATCGCCGCCCTCATCCATGCGCGATCGTTTAAGGGTGTATCCACTCGGTCAAGATTGGCTCCTCGCTCCCAGTTGGAAGCACCATAGAGTTTCACGCTCAACTGAAGCCCAATGTCGTCGTAGAGCTTTTCGCCGAGCTTGAACAGTTCATCGTGCTCACGCTGTTCTTCGACTCCCGGCTTACTTTCGTTGAGTGATCGTTCAGCAATCTTCACTCGGCTTGCGCTTCTGCCACCGCTTACCAGGGCATGCTCAGCCTCATGCTGCGCTGACTGTTCTCGCGCAAACTTTCTCTGCAGATACATGTCGTAGTAGCCACGATAAAGCAGTGACTCCCACTGCCAGTTACCTTGACTCTGCGCTGTGTTGGAGCTGTCTTCGAGATGTCGCGTCAACTCGAACGTCTTCGCAATCTGCCTGTTCTCAAGCAGTGGCCCATCCCAATCCTGCTCAAGACCTTCGATCAACGCTACGGCCTGCCCCAGCTGCTCTCCCTCCCTGTGAAGGAACCACCGGGCGTACTCTCCAAGAATCGTATCAATCGGAGTGCCGGGCATCCACCCAAGCTGCGACCATAGGATCTTGTTGACGTCATCATTGACCCCTTCCGAATAAGTGATGAATCCGCCGTTCAGGTCCTGAAAATCCTTATAGATGCGTGAGAAAGCCATGGGACGGGGACAGATTGGCTCTCGCCCTTCCGTAAGAGCAAATACTGGATCCCATCCAGGGACAGGGAACTGGGCATGCATGACATGCGCGATATCGGGATAAAACTCCATGGAGTACCGACCAGGAACACGTTTGCGCTGAATCTCCATGCCGTCCCGCGACTGCGGCCCAAAAAATACTCCCGTCAGCCAGTCCTGGCCAGATCCCAGGAGTGTGTAGAAGCTTTCATATTGTTCAGCATCAAATCCCTGAGCCGATATCCATACTGCCGCTGAAGGATGATATTTCCTGATGATCCGGACCTCCGCCGCAGCGAGAGGAAAGAGTATCTCTGGAGGTGTATGGCCCGGATCGCCGCCTGGGATATGGACAGAATCGACCCGCGACATCCGCCTGACCAGTGCCTCAAAGTCTTTGAGTTCCGCTTGGAACTGCGCCGGATCCGAGTAATCCTTTCGCATCTCCGGATAGTAGAGGTCACACCGGAGACCATACTGATCGAGAAGTCTGGAAATCCCCAGGAAGGTCTCCAGAGGAGGTGCGGGCATCAGCGGACTCAGCGGATTGTCATCGGATACAGGAGAGATAAGCTGCAGGGTGTTCGTGCCAAAGATCGCTAAATCGCGGATATGCTGCTCGAACTGTCCAAGCGTCCATGCATCGTAGGTATTGTTCTTGAAGCGATAGCCGATTTGGTGGCCACGGATCGGCTTGTCGGGAGCGCTGAATATCTCAGGCGACTGCGGGAGCTGCACCGTGCCTCCTTCAAAGCTCATGTGGCGTAACAGCCAACCCACTCCGAAGAGTTCTCCACGGACATCATTTCCGGAGATAACCTGTACGATTCCCGTCTTCGCCTTGTCTTTCCAGGGAAGGGTCACGATGGTGAATGCTTCCGCGGCATTGGAAGGATGCAGCCTCAGCAGATGGTCACGCCAAGTCCCAACAAGAGATTGTGGAAGGACCTGTTCCACCTGATCCCGCTGAGCGAGTACAACGACATAAGGCTGGAAGTGATCCGCATTCAGGCGACCGCTCTCGGACGACCAGGTCACGCGTCCACGCTTCCCGCTCTCTTCCGTGAGTACTTGAAGCGCAGTCATTTCTTGGACTGTTTGCTTCACAGGAAACGCGACCTCGATGACTGTGCCGGAGTCAGTCGATGGCACAACGACCGGAGACGCATTGAGAACTCCTGCGCCGATCAAGCAGCAAACGAAGGCAATCGAAACATCCCGGCTCATGCATCTCCTTGATTAGGCTCAATGCTACAAGAGGTCATGCCCTGCCAAAGCGTCGTAAGTCTTCCAAGTCCGAGAGTCTAGCTCCTGTCCGATGTCGATACGGGCTGATTTCTCGTGAACAAATCCCAGTACGGCAATTGCCTGATACTGATCTGGCGTCATTGCGTTATCTTGACCCCATGCCCCCACGCCTTTTCGCCTTCCGCGCCTCGGTATTCTTGGCTTTACTGGCTCTCGTATCTTCACCACCCTTGTGGGCCCAGGCCGAGCCGCTGACCAATAAACCGGAGCGCCTTGAGTGGTTTCGAGACCAGGGCCTGGGCCTCTTCATCCACTGGTCGGTCGATTCGCAACTTGGCGTCATCATCAGTCACTCGCTTGCAGGTGCCAGTGACGAGTACGTCGAACGCTTCTACAAGGAACTCCCGCAAACCTTCAATCCCAGCCACTTTGACCCCGACGCCCTCGCCCGCCTCGCCCGTACCGCCGGCTTCCGTTACATGGTCTTCACCACCAAGCACCATAACGGCTTCGCCATGTGGAATACCACCACCACCCCGTTCAGCATCACGCACACCCCCTACGCCAGGGACCTCACCTCCCAGCTCTTCACCGCCTTCCGCGCCCAGGGCGTCGCACCCGGTGTCTACTTCTCACCGGACGACTTCCTCTGGCTCCACAACCACGGCAAGGAGATCCAGCGTCTCGTCCCTGAAGTGCAGCCCAGCGCCAACCCCGGTCTCCTCGCGCTCGATCAGCAGCAGGTCACCGAACTCATGACCCACTACGGCCCCGTTTCTGCGGTGTTCTTTGACGGCGAAGCCAAAGACCTTCGCAACATCGTATGGAAGCTCCAACCCGACGCTGTCGTCACACGCGGTGCCATCGAAACGCCTGAGCAGAACGTTCCCGGCGCACCTCTCCCCGGAGCCTGGGAAGCCAACATGACCATGGGCACCGCCTGGGGGTATCAGCCCTCGGACGAGCACTACAAATCCGTTCAGGATCTACTGCACATCCTGATCCAGACCCGCGCCCGCGGCGGCAATCTCCTCCTCAACGTCGGCCTCAAGCCAGACGGCTCGCTGCCCACCGAGCAAGAGGAGCGGCTACGCACGCTGGGGTCCTGGATGTTCGTCAACTCAGATGCCATCTACGGAACCCGCCCCTGGGTCGTGACGAACGAGGAGAACATCTGGTTCACTCGTTCTCGCGACCATAACGACCTGTACGCCATCTTCGACCCCGAAGACACCGCCGAGCCTTGGAAGCGCGGAGACGCCCGCGACTTCGTCCTCAAGACGGTTCGTGCCACGCCCTCCACCACCATAGGCATTCTTGGCCAGAACGATCACATCGTGGAATACCGCCCGAATCTTTCGCCCCGAAGCACCTTCGAACAGAAGCCGGACGGTCTCCACATTCACGTCATGCGCGCCCAGCGTCTGCGCGATAGCGACGAGTGGCCCTACCCTTCCGTCATCCACCTCACCAACGTCGAAGAGGCGTTTACGCCACCCGTCGTCCACACCCTGTCCGCCAGGCAGTCCAGCGGTGAGATAGAACTTCAGGGCGACTGGGCTGGCGCAGAGGCCCCCGGTGCCAGGTTCGGCTTCGACTACCGCATCATCACCGGGGAAGACACCCGTTCCCGCCTTCACGGCTGGCAGCATCTTCCCCAGCAACCAGCCTCACATCCCGGCAGCTACTCCGCCACCTTCCACCCGGACCCACAGGAGCAGTACGAGTTCCGCTCCGTGCTCCTTCACCCACTACTGACACTTTACGGAGAAACCGTCTCCGCATCCATTCACTGAAATCACTGACGCGATAACCGCTTGTTGTCGTCAGTAATCCAACTTATGAACCTATCGCCGAACCCTGGTGGAACGGCACTCGCGCTTTACTATTCTGGTCAAAGTTCCTGGCAAAGACACCGCCAGCGTGGTCAACGCGCTGAGCCGCCAGGTTCGAAAGCTCCCCGCCTCTCTACGACGCTCCTTGACATGAGATCGTGGGCTGGAGATGGCTCAACACAAGAGCTTCACCATAGCCACGGAGGTGCAAGTCTACTTCTGCGATCCGCAGAGTCCCTGGCAACGCGGCTCAAACGAAAATACGAATGGACTTCTGAGACAGTACTTCCCTAAGAAAACTGACCTATCCAGTTACTCCCAGGCCGACCTCAACAAGGTAGCCCTGCAACTCAACCAACGTCCGAGAAAGACCTTGGACTTCGAAACTCCGGCAGATAAACTTCAAACCAGTGTTGCATCGACTCATTGAGACCGCCCAGCTTATCGGCAATCTGAATACTTACGCCACATGCTCGGGATACGCAGACTCTCCACCTCCGCCATCACCCTTTCCGCTTCTTCTTCCCCACATTCAAAGCCACCGCAGCCCGCACCAGCCCCTTCAACCCCGCCTCATCCAGCGTCTCGCCCTCCTGGATATCGAGCGCCCGCCTTACATTCCCGTCAAGGCTCGAATTGAACAGCCCCGCAACATCATCCAACGCCGCCCCTCGGGCAAACGTCAGCTTGACCACCTTCTTATAAGTCTCCCCCGTACAAATAATCCCGTCATGCGACCACACCGGCACCCCCCGCCACTTCCACTCCTCCACCACCTCCGGATCGGCCTCATGGATCACCCTCCGAACCAGCGCCAGCATCGCCCCGCGCCAGTCCCCAAGCTCCGCAATCCTCTGATCGATCAGCCCGGACGCACTCTTAGCAGCCACAGTTGTCTTCATCGTCGCACCCCTCCCGCAACCAACCTACCCGCGCCCATCACAATCCGCAACCATCAATCTCAAGTGATATCATCCGTGTATATCTGGAGACTGATGCGGACCCTCATCGACATCCCCGAAGAAGACATTGCAGCCATCAAGCAAGTCACAGTGGCCCTCGGGATCTCACGCGCTGAATTCGTCCGCCGCGCCGTCTCACAGTCTCTTGAGCCCTACCGAACCTCTGGTCACTCGGAAGCCTTCGGAATCTGCGCGGGAAAACTTGAGGACGGTCTCCAATTCCAGGATCGGCTGCGCGGTGAATGGTAGCCGTCCCCTCTCTCTACGACACCAATATCCTGATCGACTATCTCAACGGTCTCGAAGCTGCCAGAACCGAACTGGAATCTGACGTCGCCCAGGACCGAGCCATCAGCGCCATCACCTGGATGGAGGTCATGGTTGGCGTTCCGCAATCCTTGGAAGCGCCGGTTCGGAGATTTCTCTCCACCTTCAAACATCTCCCCGTCACCCGCGCTGTCTCAGAGGAAGCCTTCACAATTCGCAGGCAAAGCAGGGTGAAACTACCTGATGCCATCATGCTTGCGACCGCCCGCGCCCACAACCGCGTCCTGGTCACTCGCAACACGCGTGATTTCCCCGTGCAAACGATAGGTTTCCACGTTCCTTATACGCTTTAGTCCAGCAAGCAAGTACTTTCACCACAACAAGTTACAAATTTATTTCTCAAAAACACCAGCAGATCCGCGTGTCAAGCCCCCTGGCCTCGAAAAAATTCTCTAACTGCAAGAAAAAAGACCACTTACGCCACAAAAATAGTTGGCGTATTCACCCCTCTCAACTTGGTAAAATAGAAGTACAGATCAGGTCAGGACGAACTACAGTCGTGACTCTCGTAGATGCCTTGACACGACACCCTTCCATTTGTCACACCGCAGCCGTTTTATTTGCCATTCCGCAGCGCAGCGTAGGAAGCCGTATCTCCTTTTCGCACGAACTGCTAACCCCAATCAATAGAAGACTTTACGTTGCTATTTCCCGTAAGTCCTTTATTGACAATACTTTACAAATCTGTTTCGACCGAGGTCCAGACTTAACTCATTTACTTTGAATACTTTGCATCATTTGGGGGGAGGGGGACTACCACCGCAACGTCACCACCTTGCTCATATAACCAGCCGCACCAGAGAAGGGAATCGTCAGCGCCGAGCCATCCAACCCCCCACCCTCAACCGCCACCTTCAACCCACTCACATTCTGCCGAACCGTAAACCGCCCTACGGTCCCGCTCACCCCCTCAACCTCCAACCGCAGGGACCGCCCGCTCCACGTCTCATCCACTACCTTCACCTGCCCCGTCCGGCTCCCCGGCGTTGGTAGCCCATGCCCCATCGACACCTCAACCGCCGGCAGAGCCACCTTGGCCGGCCCAACCAGCCGCACCGCCTCACCCGAAACAGGAGACAACGAGACGTTCATAAACCCACCCTCCCGCCGATACAAAACATCGACAACGGAAGCCCCAACATGCAGCCGCCTCACCTCAGCCGAGTCCCAATCCGCCGGCAGCCGAGGCGTCACCTTCACGGTGCGCGCCACCCCATCCACCTCCAACCCAAACATCCCGCGCAGCAGCGGCGTCACCACCATCGCACTCGACCAAAGCTGATGACTTGTACTCCGCCCGAACGGCTCGAAGAACGCCCCTGAAAGCAGCTCCGTCACCGCGCCGATATCCTGCGCCGTCGTCAGATCCGCATTGGCCATCACACTCTGGAACCCCGCCAGCGCATGACCCGACCGGTACTGCGCCATCGCTGCCCAGCCCGTAAACAGCGGCCAGACCGACCCTTGGTGATAGCTGATCGGGTCGTACATCGCATCGCTCTCCGCCACATCCCGGGCACCCCAGTCCGTCGCAAAATCATGCGACGCCCAGCGCCTCAAACTTACCCCCGCGTGCTCCAACCCAGGCGTGTAACCCGCCCCATCATTCCACCAGGCCACACTCGGAAACACAGTCGAAGTCTTATCGATCTTCCCAAAGTCCTGGCTGAACCCATACTCACCTGACTTGGAAACGTAGTACTCCTTCTCGAGCACCGCCCGAACCTTAGCCGCTCTCGCATCAGCCGCCTGAGCCAAAGTATCGTCCTTCAGCAGCCGAGCCATCTGCCCCACCGCAGCCGACCCCTGCTGATCCATCAACGCCAGATAAACCTCCTGCTTCGGCATACCCTCGTGTGTTGATGAAGTAGGCCAACTCTCCACCCAGCCCGTGCCCTCAGAGTTGTCATAGATCCCATCGTGATCCGCGTCATGCGACGTCTCAAACGCCCACGCACTCATCACCTTGTCCTTATGCGCGGCAAGGAAGGCAACATCCCCACTAGCCCGAACATAGTCCAGCATCGTCGTCAGAAAGAGAGGCGTAGCATCCGCAGCCGCATACCAGTAAGGAAATGCCTTCCAGTCCAGGTCGCCCGCCGTCTGCGAGTACTCGTGCATTACCTTGCCGTCCGCCCTTTGCCTCGCCATTAGGAACTCCAGCTCGCTCCGCGCCAGCCCAAAGTCCCCATAACCATTCACCGCATACAGCGTGTACAAGGAGTCCCGCCCAAAGAACCACCCAAATCCCGGCCGAGCCGAGTCGCCCGAAGCATAGTACCCCGCCACCAACCCCATCTCCCCACCCAGCCGAGCCCGCAACTGCCCAATCGAGGTCACCGCCCAGGAAAAGTCATCGTTCAGCCCCTCATCCGGCGTTCGTATCGAAGTCAGCTCCGCAGCCTGAGCCTTATATCGCTCCGCATGACCCGAATAGATCGCGCCGAGCCGCCCATCCACATCACCCATAGCCTTCTCCAGCGCCGCCGTCGAAGCCGTCTCCTTCGTCCGCCCGACAGCCATCAGCAGCGGATACACCTTCCCCGCATCCGCCTTTGGGTCCACATGCAGCCGGAACTCCAGCGGATGCACCTGCGGCCGCTCCTGGAACGGAGCCATGATCCCGCTCTTCGCCCCCGGCAGCGCCACCGCCCCCGCAAACTCCGGGTAGTCGGAGTGCAGCACGTAGAACCCACTCGCTCCACGCTCCACCCACTCGGCAGACGGCACGCCGCTACTCAACTTAGGCCACATCTCCCGCAGTTCCCCCGTGAACCGGAACGTCAGATCAACGGGCCTCACAGAGTCCACCGCAAACATCACCACCGCCCCCACGCCGTCGGCAGAAAACATCGTCTGCCGCACCGTCACCGCAATATGCGAGTAGGTGATCGTGGTCCGGTCCGGCCTCACATCAATCTCCCGCGCCGCCTGGTTCAGGTCGATCGGTACCGCATAACCTTCAACCTGCGCCTCGATCGTAAAGTGGCTCAGCAGCTTTACCGGCAGCACCCACGCCTCAAAGCTCCCCTGCTGCTCCCCGACGATCACACCCTCCGGCCCCGCCACCGTAAAAGGCTGCCCAGCCGACACATGCCGCCGCAGCACCAGCCCATCCTCGCGCATCGGAAACGCAGCCACCGGCCGCAGCCCCTGCGCCCCCGCACCCACACTCAAAGCCAGCATCATCAACACGAAAGCCCGCACCACAGCACCTCACACGAAACGGCTCATTCTACCTTGCCACCTCACCACCGCGTTCCGTACGATAGCCCTCTATGCGCATCAGATCCATCCTCACCGTCTGCACCCTGCTCCTCGCCTCACTCGTCAACGCACACGGTCAGTCCATCCTCACCCGAGACCAGGCATCCGCCGTCATGCCCGCCACCGTCTTCTACGCCGGCCGAACCGCCTCCATCCAGGGACGCAACTCCACCGGCCTCCGCATTGCCGGAAGCCCGACAGACCACCTCATCCTCGCCGCCTTAGTCGATACCTCCGGCTACTCCTCCGGAGTCCAGGAGACCTACCAGGCCTACCTCATCACCGAGGTCCCCCTCCACATCGCCAACCAAACACTCCCCCCCGGCGCCTACGGCATAGGCTTCATAGCGCAGGACCACTTCGTAGTCATGGACCTCGGCGCCCACCAACTCCTCAACGTCCCCTCCACTAAAGACGCCACCCTCCCCCGCCCCAACCCTCTCCAACTCCTCGCCGACCCCGCCACCCCCGGCCACTTCCGCCTCTACGCCGGCCGCAACTTCGTTTCAATCGCGCCAGCCGACGTGGCCCATTAGACTTCTTCCCATGGCACACTCTCCCAACTCCGGCTCCGCAATCAGCCGAGCCGCGTGCCTCATGCTCACCGCCATCGCAGTCTCGCAAGCCCAGATCAAGCCAAAGCCCGCAGATCTAGCCGCAGCCTCCACCGCCATGCAGCAGGGAATCGCCGCAGCCAACCGGAACGATCTCCCCGCCGCCGCCGCCGCCTTCGTCCGCGCCACCCAGTTAGTTCCAACCCTCGAGCCACCACAAGCCGCCCTAGGCTCCATCCTCCTCGCCCAGGGCGACCTTCCAGCCGCCGCCCGCACCCTGGCCCGCGCCCACACCCTCGACCCCAACGACCTCGCCACCACCCTCAACCTCGCCCGAACCCTCACCGCCCAGGCCGACTATCCAACCGCCCTCCCACTCTTCCATCAAGCCCTCACGTCCCCAAACCCGCCGGCCCTCTCGCCTGAAGAGTCCCTCGCCTACGCCACCACCCTCTCCGCCACCGGCAATCCCACAGAAGCCCAATCTCAACTCACGCAAGCCCTCACTGCCACTCCAGACTCCGCCCTCCTGCACGATGCACTGGGAGTCCTCCTCGTCCAGAGCCGCCACCTTCCTGAAGCCGTTCCCCACTTCGAACGCGCCACCCAACTCGATCCCGCCTACACTCAGGCGCAGCTCCACCTGGGCACAACCCTCCTGCTCCTCGGCCAACCCGATCAAGCCATCCCCCCACTTCGCAAGGCAGCAACCCAGGCCCCCACCAGCTTTGACGCCCACCTCCAACTAGGCCGCGCCCTCTCCGCCGCCCGCCAGGACCAGCCCGCCCTCACCGAGCTTCATCGCGCCGCCGAACTCCGCACTCCCGCTACCCCACCCGCCGCCATCTACGATCTCGCCCTGGCCCTTGAAGCCAGCGGCGACTCCGCCTCCTCGCTCCCACTCTTCGCCGCCTCCGCACACGCGCTCGGCAGCAGTGAGGCCCTCATCAACTACGCCCTCGCCCGTGTCCAAACCGGCGACGCCATCGGCGCACTTCCGCTCTACGCCAAAGCCGTCACCCTTGGCCCGGACTCCGCCACCCTCCGCGAAGACTACGGCGTAGCCTACCTCCAACAATCGGACCTCGACCACGCCATCACCCAGTTCCGCGCCGGCCTCGCCCTCGACCCCCAGAGCCCCCACCTCCACTACGACCTTGGCCTCGCCTTCAAGCTCAAGGACGATCTCCCCGCATCCATCACCGAGCTCCAGCTCGCCTCCACTCTGGACCCCACCCTGCCCGACCCCGCCTACACCCTCGGCGTCATCTACATGCAGCAGGGCCGATACCCCGACGCCATCGCCCAGCTCCGCCGCGCCACCACCCTCCAGCCCACCAACGGCGACGCCTGGGCCCTCCTCGGCGGAGTCCTCAAGGACTCGGACGACACCCCCGCCGGAGCCCAGCAGGCCATCGAAGCCCTTCGCCACGCCTCCGCCCTCCAGCCCGACCAACCCAGCCTCCACATCCAGATCGCCGCCCTCCTCATCCGCACCAACCAGCCCGAGCAAGCCGCCGCCGAACGCAAAACCGCCGCAGAGCTCAGCCGAGCCGCAGTCGCCCAGCAACGCGCCAGCTTCTCCCTCCGCAGCGGCCGCACCCTCCTCGCCCAGGGCAAGCTCCCTGAAGCCATCGTGCAGCTCAACGCAGCCATCGCCGCAGACCCCAAAGCCCCAGAGCCCCACACCCTCCTCGCCGAAGCCCTCACCCGCCAGGGCAAGCCCGCCGAAGCCGCCATCGAACGCCAACGCGCCCTTACCCTCAAGACCCCATGACCCGCCCCGCCCGCATCCTCGCAGCCGCGGCAATCATCGTAGCAATCACGATTGTGTGCCCCATCCTCACGACGGCTTCATCGTCGTTAGGGTGGGCCTCGAGCAAAGCTCGACCGTCCTCCTCAATAGCCGAACAAATCAAACCCCTCACCGTCCAAGCCTCCGAATCCCTCCCACCATTAACCAACCCCGACCTGGTCTGCGCCACCTGCCACCAAGCCATCTACGCCCGATACGAACAAACCCCCATGGCCCAGGGCAGCGGTCCCGCCGACACCAACCTCATCCCCGGCGCCTTCCGCCACACCCCCTCCAACATCGACTACCGCATCTTCCTCCGCGACTCCACCCCCTACATGTCATTCTCCCGCGACGGAAACCCACCCCTCAGCGGCGAACGCAAACTCCTCTACTTCATAGGCTCCGGCCGCCGAGGCCGCACCTATCTCTACCGCTCCGACACCCAGTGGTTCGAGCTCCCCATCAACTCCTACACCCGCCGCAACACCTGGGACATGGCCCCCGCCTTCGACGCCGTAACCTCCATGCCCGCCGTCCTCCCCACCGACCCCAACTGCCTCCACTGCCACGCCACCGACGTCCAACCCTCCCTCCCAACCGCCCGCAACCGCTTCGCCGCCGAGCCCTTCCGCCAGGGCGGCATAGGCTGCAGCGCCTGCCACGGAGACCCCACAGCCCACCTCGCTCAGAGCGGGCACGGCCCCATCCTCAACCCCAACAAACTGTCGCCCGCCAAACGCGACAGCGCCTGCATCCAATGCCACCTGGAAGGCGACGCAGTAGTCTACAAACCCGGCCGCTCCCTCGCCCAGTTCCGCCCCGGTGAAGACCTCGCCGCCACCGCCGTCTACTTCATCCGCGCCAGCCACCAAGCTGGCGCAGCCCCAAACCAGGCCGGCGCAGCCCCAAACCAGTCCGGAGCCGCCCGAGCCACCAGCCAGTACGAAGCCCTCCTCCGCAGCGCCTGCAAGCGAGCCACCGGCGACCGCCTCACCTGCACCACCTGCCACGACCCCCACTCCACCCCCGCCCCCGCCGAGCGCGTCCAGTTCTTCCGCGCCAGATGTCTCGCCTGCCACACCAGCCCCAAACTCGCCGCCACCCATCACCCCGAGCAGCCTGACTGCGCCCTCTGCCACATGCCCACCCGCCCCACCACCGACATCTCCCACGAGCAGCTCACAGACCACGACATCGAGTCCCGCCCCACCCACCTCCAAACCCTCGCAGCCTCCAGCGACCTGGACAAGCTAGTCACCGTAGGAGGAGTCCCCGCAACCGAAGCCGAGTACGGCATGGCCTACGCCCAACTCGCCGCCCACGGCAACGCCGCCTACGCCCGCGAAGCGCTGCGCCTCCTCACCCACGCGGCAAGCCTTCAGCCAGACCAGGCCCCCTTAGCCCCTGAAGCCGAAGTCCAGCTAGCCTATCTCCGCCAGCGCGACGGCCACCCCACCCAGGCCCGCGCCAACTACATCAACGTCCTCCGCCAGCTTCCCTACGAGCCCACCGCCCTCGCCAACCTCGGCGTCCTCGACGCCTCCACCAGCAACCTCGCCGAGTCCCTCCGCCTCCTCAACCGCCTCATCGACGCCGACCCCAGCCATACGGCCGCCGGCCTCAACCTCGCCTTCATCGATTGCTCCATAGGCCGCAAGCAGGATGCCCAGGCCATCCTCAAGCGCCTCGCAGACATCAACCCGGATGACCCCCAGCTCCGCATCTTCCAGACCCAGGGCACCTACGCCGGCCAGCATTGCGCCCTCACAATCCCCTAGCAAATCTCCTATCACCCATTCAGGTACTACCGCTCCACACACTTTTCCTCCATGCTGAAAGAGAACGGCGATCGCCTGCACGTCATAAAGGCCACGCTGACTCAATGCTGTGACGTTTTTCTCTGCTCCTCCATGTCTTCTTCACGCAGCTCATCCTTCCATGAGCAAGCGCTTTCCGTCGTTCGTCGACAGAAGAAAACCATGTTCAAGGATCGGAGTAATTCGTGACGTTGCGCCAGACCGAACACCACCACCACCACTCACGCAACTACATCCGCATCTTCAATCTCATCATCCTGCTTCAGCTCGTCCTCGGTGCCGTCGCCTGGCGCGAGTCCGTCGCCATCCGTCGCCTTGCCCTCGTCATCACCGCCCAGCGAGCCGCACTCGTCAGCGCCCACGAGCGCATCGAGCATCTACAGCAGGACCTCTCCTCCGCCACATCCAATCTGCCCGATACTCTCCGCCCCGACTTCACCGCTCGTCAGGAACTAGCCGAACATCTCAGTGCCTCGCTCCTTCGGCTTGCAGAGCTTGACTCCATCCTCAACGCCCGCGAGATCGCCGCCGCCAAAGCTCAGGCCGCCACCTTCCACACCCTCGCGGTAAGTCCCATCGATCCGGCCTCGTTCAATCAAGCCGTCAGACAGACCTCCGCCACCAGCAGCCTCTGGCAGGCCGCTGCACTCCGTGCCGATTCAGATATCCAGCACCAGCTCATCACCGCCCGCCGAGCCTTCGTCTGGATGCAGTGCGCCCTCGCCCTCGCACCCTTCTTCATCCTCGCCGCCGTAGGCTGCATCATCCTGCTTAAGCGCGACGTCCGCCTTGAGGCCCGCCAGCGCCAGCGCGTAGAAGACGAGCTCCGTCTCGAGCGCGGCACCCTCGAAGCCCGCATCGTCGCCCGCACCGTGGAACTCCAGTCGGAAGTCCTCGAGCGTCAACGCGCCGAGCAGCTCAACCGCGGCCGCAACCATCTCCTCGAGATGCTCGCCCGCGAAGAGCCCGCCACCCACATCTTCAGCGCCCTCGTCGACATCATCACCCGCGATCGCTCCCGCTGGTGCTGTGCCCTCTACATCATCCGCGGCGCCGAACTACACCTCGAGGCCTCCAGTAATCTCCCCGCCAGCCTTCTCCGTAACCTCCACCAGCTTCCCACCAGTATTCACGAAGTCCCAGCCCTCCAGGCCCACAAGCCCTACATTCTGGAAGACCTCACCCGCGCCCGCACCCCCTGGACCCAGCTCCTCTACGCCAACGGCATCCAATCCCTCTGGTCCGCCCCCATCTTCGCCCCCGACGGCGCACCCCTCGGCATCCTCACCATCTACTCCCTCCTCCGTTGCACGCCCTCCCAGCTCGATCTGGACCTCCTCGAGTCCCACGCCCAGATGACCGCTATGGTCCTTGAGCGTTACCGCCTCCAGCAAGAGCTCCGTCGCCATGCCTATCATGACAACCTCACCGGCCTCCCCAATCGCCTCCTTGGCGAAGAGCGTCTCGCCTCTGCCATCCGCCGCGGCCGCCGCGCCGGCAGCCCCGTCGCCATCCTCTGGATCGACCTCGATAAGTTCAAGCAGACTAACGACGTCCACGGCCACGTCGCTGGCGACAACATCCTCAAGGAGATCGCCGCGCGCCTCTCCCGCCGCTTCCGCGACTCAGACACCATCGCCCGCATGGGTGGCGATGAGTTCATGGCCGTCCTTGAAGACATCACCGACCGCTCCGCCGCTCGCAAGATCGCAGAGCAGCTCATCGCCGAACTCGCTCTCCCCATCCCCTTCGGCGACCTCATGCTCGTCACTGAAGCCAGCATCGGCATCTCCCTCTTCCCGGAAGACGGAGACTCCGCAGACCTCCTCCAGCGCAACGCAGACATGGCCATGTACGAGGCCAAGTTCGGCCACCACGGCGTCCGCGCCTTCTCCCCCGCGCTCGACTCCATCCTCACCGAACGCCGCGACCTCGAGAAAGCCATGATCCACGCCCTCGATCACGGCGGCTTCGCCCTCCACTACCAACCCCAGTACGCCAATGACGGCCGCCTCTCCGCCTTTGAAGCCCTCCTCCGCTTTCCCCATCCGGTCATGGGCATGGTCTCCCCCGCCCGCCTCATCCCCATCGCTGAGGAGAGCCAGATGATCGTCGCCCTCGGCACCTGGGTCCTGCGCGAAGCCTGCAACCAGAGCATGCGCTGGCAGAAAGCTGGCCTCCCGGAAGTCCTCATCGCCGTCAACATCTCCGCCATGCAGTTCGCACGCCAGGACTTCGCCCACCACGTCGCCGAGATCCTCGAAGAGACCGGCCTCCACCCCGAACTCCTCGAACTCGAACTCACCGAATCCGTCATGGTCAAGGACTTCGCCGAGTCCACCCGCCAGCTCGAGCGGCTCAAGCGCCTCGGCGTCAGCATCGCCGTAGACGACTTCGGCACCGGCTACTCCTCCCTCAACCACCTCCACCGCCTCCCCATCGACAAGCTCAAGATCGACCGCAGCTTCATCCAGGCCCTCAGCGAGCCCAACGGAACCCTCCCCATCGTCGAAAGCATCATCGCCATGGCCCACCGCATGGGCATGTGCGTCGTAGCCGAGGGCGTCGAAACCCCTCGCCAGATGGCCACCCTCCGCGAAAAGAGCTGCAACATCCTTCAGGGCTACCTCTTCTCGCCCCCCGTAGAAGCAGACCGCGCCGCTCTCTTCCTTGCCACCGGCACCAACCCCCGCCTGACCTCCGCCGAACTCACCATCCCCGCACTCCCATCCCACCCCGCCACCCTGACCATCCCCGCCCCCGCAAGATCCTGAGCCGTCCACGCCGCAGCCTTGCTCGCCCTCCGTTCCTCTCACGACACTTCCACACATTACTGGCGTTCCGTCGGTGTTATCTCTTATGTGTCTCCCTGGTTTGCGCAGGCTGGAGAGCACGCATTCGATTCACCGGAGAACCCACATGAAGAACCTACGCCTCACCCTCATCACCGCAGCATCGTTAGCCGTCCTCGCCACCTCGGCCTTCGCCTTCTCCCAGTCCGAAAGCTCTCGCGGCTCACAACCCCGCATGATCCGCCGCGTCATCGCCCGTTTTGAATCCCGCCTGAACATCACCACCGCCCAGCGCGAGCAGGTCAAGGCCATCCTCAAAACGGAAGAGCCCACCATCCTCGCCCTCGCCGCCCAGGCCAAACAGGAGCGCGAAGCCATGACCGCACTCCCCACTTACAACGAGGCGCAGGTCCGCGAGGTCGCACAGCAATACGCAGCCACCAACACCAACATCCTCGTGGAGCGAACCAAGGTCCGTCTGGAGCTCCGCGCCGTCCTCACCCCCCAGCAACTCCAGCAGCTAGAGCAGTTCAAATCCACCTTCGGTGCCGGATCGGGGGACCGCGTCGGAGATCGTCTCGACATGGTCCTCAACCAGCTTTAGCCCCCACGGGCCTTACCATGACAGCAGCCGGCGGCCCAGACGGGTCGTCGGCCTGCTGCCGTTTAGAAAGGACTACGCCAATCTCCCTCACCCACGTACTCATGATCGACGACGACGTAGCCCTCACCGACAGCCTCCGCCGTCTGCTCGCCATGGACGGCCTTCGTCTCGACGCCGTCCACCGTGCAGAAGAAGGCCTTACCCGAGCCCTCGAAGGCCGTCACGCCATCGTCATCCTGGACATCATGCTCCCTGACGGCGATGGCCGTCAGATCCTCCGCCGCATCCGCCAGGCCTCAGAGGTCCCCGTCATCATGCTCACCGCCCGCGGTGATGACAAGGACCGCATCCAGGGCCTTGAAGCCGGCGCGGACGACTACCTCCCCAAACCCTTCAACCCCCGAGAGCTCGTCGCCCGCATCCGCGCCGTCCTCAAACGCGGCCGCCCTCCCGCCATGCCCGCCGCCGCCCTCACCATCGACGGCCTCACCCTTCGCACCCACACCCGCAAGGTCACGCTCAACAACGAAACCATCGACGTCACCGGCGCGGAGTTCGATATCCTCCTGCTCCTCGTCCAGTCCGCCGGCCAGATCATCACGCGCGAAAAGCTCGCCCAGTTCGCCCTGGGCCGGGACCTCGGAGCCTTTGACCGCAGCATCGACAACCACGTCAGCAATCTCCGCAAAAAGCTCGGCCCCTTGCCGGATGACGGCGAACGCATCCGCAGCGTGCGCGGCTCCGGTTACCTCTACGCCGGCGAGCTCATCGTGGAGTCCGCGTGAGACAAAGCCTCTATGCCAAGATCTTCCTCTGGTTCTGTGCCACCGTCGTCGTGACCCTCATCGTCACCCTTGCCAGCGCAGCCTTCCTCGGAGCCCAGCCCTTCGGACGCCGCTGGATGGCCATGACCCAGGACCTCTACGCCCACACCGCCGTGGACTTCTACCTCACCAGCGGAGACGTCGGCCTCCAGCACTACCTCGACACCCTCGCCCATAGCTCCACCATCCAGGGCCAGTTGCTTGATGAAGCAGGCCACGACGTCCTCGGCCGCACCCCCTCACCGGAGGCCGCCAACGTCCTCGCTCAATCCAACCGCACCGGCCAGTCCGCCGTCCGTCTCGGTCGCGTCTGGAGCGCCGCCTCGCCTGTCTCGGGCTCCGGCCGCCACTTCACCTTCGTTATGGTCGTTCACCCGGAGCGCAACCCATTCGACGGCACCTTCGCCCGTTCCATGCTGCCTCGCATCGCCCTCGGCTTCCTGCTCGTAGCCCTCTGCTGCCTCCTGCTCGCAAGACACATCACCCGCCCCATCCTCGTTCTGGAGCGTGCCGCAAGCGACCTCGCGGCAGGATCGCTCACCGTTCGCGCCCTGCCTCAAATCGCAGGAAGACAAGACGAGTTGGCCCGCATGGCCAGTGCCTTTGACCACATGGCAGAACGCATCCAGACCCTCATCCAGACCCAGCAGGAGATGCTCGGCCACATCTCCCATGAGCTTCGTTCTCCCCTCACCCGCATCGGCGTCTCGCTGGAGCTCCTCCGCCGCGGAGAGAACGAGTCGTTCGACCAGATGCAGCTAGACCTCGACCGCCTCAACCAGATGATCGGTGAGATCCTCGAACTCACCCGCATGGACCTCCAGCAAGGGGTGCGCATCGCGTCGGAGCCAGTCGACCTCCGCGCCATGCTCCAGGCCATCGCAAAGGACGCCGCCTTTGAAGCCCGCGAGCGCAACCAGCGCATCGACTGCACCATCGACACCCCCTGCATCGTCATGGGCGACCAGCCGCTCCTCAGAAGCTGCTGCGAGAACATCGTCCGTAACGCCCTGCTCTACACGCCCCCCGGAACCGCCATCGGCATCGCCCTCAGATGCCTTTCAAACCAGGCCGAGATCTCCATCGAAGACGAAGGCGATGGAGTCCCACCCGAAGCTCTCTCGCATCTCTTTGAGATGTTTTACCGCGTCGGAATCCTATCGCACCGGCACCCGGAAGGCACCGGCTTCGGCCTGGCGATAGCCAAAAGAATCGTCGTCATGCACCACGGCACCATCACCGCCGCCCACATGCAGCCGCACGGCCTCGCCATCCGCATCACCTTGCCCGCTGTCTCGTCCCGAACTGCCTCGTCCCGAACCGTTTTGTCCTGAAGTGTCTGGCCGTGGAGTAAACCCGCAGGTCTCCGTGTCAGAGTGATCAAGTACTTCATACATTCGCTTCAAGGAGCCAGTCATGAACATGAAATTCACCACCACCGCAGTCCTCGCACTCATGCTTCCTTTCACCGCAGCCCTCGCTCAGAAGAGCGTCACCGGCAAACGCGGCGGAACCGCTTCCAGCTCCGTCACCCGCACCGGCGGCACCGTCAACGCCAGCGGAACCGCCACCGGCGCACACGGCAATACCGTCACCGGATCGGGCATCGCCACCAAAACCAAGACCGGCACCGTAGACAGCGGCAGCATCACCGGTCCCAAGGGTGGAACCTCCACCGTCAGCGGCACCACCACGGATAACGGCGCCACCACCACCGCCAACGGAACCGTAACCGGCCCCCGCGGCAACTCCCGCACCGGCTCTGTCACCGTCCCCAAATAAGACAAGCGTGCGCGTTGGGGGATATCCTCCCCCAACGTCGCATCGGCTTCTCGCCTGTCCGTCCGTGAGTCGTTTACTCTTTGATTCCGCGGCTACTGCACATCGCTCACTTTGCCGTTCACGAAAATGATCTTCATGTCGGGGTACTTATAGATCTGTTTCGCCCCCAGATCGATGATCTGCGCAGGCGCACCCATGGTCGCAGTCACCTGTGCAGGCGTCTGTCCCAGAGCGACGGTCGGCGGCGCGGACTGCGGCGCGGCTTGCGTGATGCCTGCCCCACCGACGGGTGCACCCGTAGTCGCGGAAACCGCGCAATGAGGTTCGCACGAGCGAGCAATCGTGCCGGCGTCACGCGTCCGTACCTGGTCGCCCGCATTCACGGACAGAACAGCCTCGATCATCTTCGAAGCATCGTCCACGGACATCTGCGCCAAAGTCCCCTTGGGCTCTTTAAACGAGAGAGTCGTGGAATAACGCTTCGCAGCCTGATACTGGCTGCCATAGGTCCCGTTCGTATAAGTCGCCAGAACCGCATCGGACGTCAGGATCGTCAACTTCAGAGCGTCTTCCTTGCCCTGGGTGTCCTCATTGATCTTGGTGATATAAACCTTCTGCCCAGGTTGAAGAATCTGCAGATTGTTGCTCTTCAGAAAGCCGAGACCCTTGGAGCGCTGCTTCACCTGCCCGTCGACCACAGGGTTCTCAAACGTGATCATCGTAGGATACGGTTCTGCGTTGATCCCGTCTGCCTCGATCGTCAAGACAGTCCCGGGATTGGCCGCTACTCCTTGCGAATTGATCTCAGTGACGCGGTACTTTTGCTTGAGTGCCTTGACTAGGGTGTCTTGCGCAACGGCAACAGAGGTCAAGCTCACAGCAAACGCTAAAACAGGAAAGATCTTAAAATTGACCTTCCGAATATACGACAAGTGGACCGGCATAATGAGGCTCCTGAACAGGGGATATAGCTTCGATGAACGTGATCAAGCCACGCGCCATCTCACAAATAATACAGTTCGAAGACGACGCCCAATCAAGGTGCAAGACCGTGAGTATCACCCAATTCATGGACCTCTGTGTTCAGAACCTCACGGTCGTCGCATATACTGCTCCAGTCCACCATCAGGAGCTTTTATGCAACCGTCCCTTCTGTCCCTGGCAGACCAGTCCCTCTACAACATCGTCAGCACCGCCACTCCAGCGACCATCGCCGACGTAATCGCAACCATGCAAGCCATCGACGCCCTCCTCCCACCAGAAGACGGCCTCAAGTGGTTCAACCGCCTCTACCTTATGGTCACCCAACAGGTGGACTTCAACCCTCCGGCTGGCGGATGGAAGAACCCAAGATGGCTCACGCAACTCGATGTCGTCTTCGCTGGCCTCTACTTCAAAGCCGTCGCCGACTTCCTCGCCGGACGCCCCATCCCCGCCTCGTGGAGCGCAATGTTTGCCTCCCGCCACACCCCCGGCATTGATCGCATCCAATTCGCCTTAGCGGGCATGAACGCCCACATCAACCACGATCTGGCCCTCGCCCTGATCGCAACCGACACCGCCCTGAACGTCACCCCCACCCTCACCAGCCCTGAGTTCACCGATTACCAGGCCGTCAACCAGCTCCTCAACGCCCTCATGCCGGCCACCCTCACCATGCTTGCCACTGACACCCTCGGCGTCCTAGCCCAGGACACCGGCAAAGTCGGCCGCCTACTCGCATTCTGGGACATGTGCCGCGCCCGCGAACTTGCCTGGCTCTTCGCCGACCACCTCTCGAGCCTGGCCGGCCCTCCTCGCGCCCTGGCCCTCAACGCTCAGGACTCCATGACTGGCGTCCTCGCCCGAGCCATCCTGGCCTTCTCATAAACACAATCGAATGAATCGCTTACAACTATTTTCGCCAAAAACAGCCCAAAACTCACGTGTCAAGTCCCCGGGCCTTCAAAAATCCCCGTAAGTAATTGATCTGAAAACGTTTACGCGCAAAAAATAGTTGGGGTATTTACCCCATGCAATCCGGTAAAATAGAAGTAATAGCAAACAAGAGCGCTCAGGCCAAAAGCCTGAGCGCTTTTTTTTAGTCCAGGCATAAGTCATTTATTTTGAATACTTTGAGCGTAAGCCATTTGGAATGAATACTTTGCCGTTCGTTCCAGACCTAACCCAAATCGAATGAATACTTTAGATCATTTGCGGGGGGAGGGGGTACCCTAAGCAGCCTGAGCCCCGAGCAAAGAAGCCGCCCGCGCCGCACTAGCCCGCGACCACTCAGTATTGGACGCCCAACCAAGAAACATCACCACAGTTCCACATCCCGTCATGACCCACCAGATGGGATGCGTAGCTTGGGCGAAGTTCGATGCGCCCGTCGCACTCGCACGGCTCGCACTCACCACAGTCCCCGCAATCGCCACCCCGAGCGCCGCCCCTACCTGACGGCTCGTCGAGGCGATCGCAGCCGCCACCCCCGCCTGTGCCAGCGGCATGCCCGCCACGGCATTGTTCGTGATCGCGGGATTCACCATCCCCAGTCCCGTCCCGAACAGCCCATAAGCCAACAGCAACTCCCACAGCGGAGTCCCCCCACTCAACCCCGTCAGAAGCAGAGTCCCCAACATGAACCCCGCCCCGGAGATCAGCAGGGAAGGCCGAGTCCCATAAACCCCCACCAGTCGCCCCGACACGGGCGAAAAAACCATCATCGTCACCGCCAGCGGCAAAGTACAAAGGCCCGTATGAAACGCCGAGAACCCGCGCACCTGCTGCAAATAAAGCGCATTCAAAAACAGGAACCCGGCAAACGAAGCAAACGCACAAAGCCCTAGCAGCGTCGCGCTACTAAAAGGCACACTCCGGAAGAACCGCAGATCCACAAGCGGCTCAGCCTGCTTCGCTTCATACACCAGAAACCCCACCAGCGAAGCCGCTGCCACCACAAACAACCCCACAATCAACCGCGATGACCACCCTTCATGCGCCCCCGCGATCACCGCATACGTCAGCGCCGTAAGCCCCGTGAACACCAGCAGTTGCCCTACCGGATCGAACCGCCGCCCCCGCGCCGCCTTGGACTCCGGCACAAACACCGCCGCCAACACTACAGCCAATATCCCCAGCGGCACGTTCACCCAGAAGATCGACCGCCACCCGATCGCCTGTGTCAACGCCCCACCCAGCAGCGGCCCCACCGCAAACGACACCCCCCCCACCGCCCCCCAAACCCCGGTAGCCCGAGCCCGTTCCTTCGGGTCTTTGAACACATTCGCAACGATCGACAACGCAACAGGATTGAGCATGGAAGCCCCCAGCCCCTGCAGCGCGCGGAACGCCACCAGTTGCTCAATGTTGTGTGCCATGCTGCAAAGGAAGGACGCAGCCGTAAACAAGCTCAGCCCGATCTGAAACACCAGACGTCGCCCCACCCGGTCCGAAACCGACCCCGCCAGCATCAGCAGCGAAGCCACGACCAGCGTATAGGAGTCCATGATCCACTGCAGTCCGGAGACGCTCGCATGCAGATCGTGCTGAATTGCCGGTAGAGCCACGTTAACGATCGTCACATCCATGCCGACGAGCAGCAGGCTCATGCAGCAGATCCCCAGGATCACATCCGGGTGGACACTCTTTACCTGTGACACCATCTATCTATGATACGCATGACTCGCTGAGACACCCAGCTTCCACCATCCAAAGCCACGTCCCAGCTCATCGGGAACCATCTCATTTAGAACTGGTAGCGGCCCGCAAACTGAATAGAAAGAGGATCATGCGCCGACCGTATTAATCCGAACTCTGGATTAATATGCACCCCATCATTCGACAGTTCGCTGATTGGATTGTAGTAGTTAGCCCTGTTGAAGATGTTGAAACCCTCTACCCGCAAAATAATCGAGTGGTGCTCCCGGAATGCAATCGACTTTTGCAAAGCCAGATCCTGGCTGATATAAATCGGCCCGCTAAACCCATTCCTTGCACTATTCCCCACGCAAGCCACAGGATTTGACTTGTTGCTGTATAGCGTAGGTTGCGCATAAAGACTGGGGCAACTGGCCGCTGCTCCCACAGAAACCAGGCTCGACGCACCCACTCCCGTGAAGTATCCGGTAGGCTTACCCGTCGAATGAATCTGCGTATTCGTGGGCAGATTGATCCGTTGCGTTACCTGCCCATAAGCCGGCCCAGAGAAGATAGAAAAGGGTTGACCACTCTGAGCCGTAAAGATCCCTGATAAGACGAACCCGTTCGTCCATTTCTTGTGAAAGTTTGGAGCATATACGAAGTCCGCGACTGCCCGGTTTCGCACATCGAAATCCGAGTTCCCGTAATCTCCGCCATTCGCCCGGCTGGAGAAGCCCAGCGGATTCTGCGGAAGGCTGTACTGGCTTATGTCGACCGGCCGGCTACCCGTCGTCGTAAGAGCGGAGGAGACTGCGTCGAACGAGGGGATATTTGCCGCCTGTACCAATGCCTGCGCCAGCGAGGATTGACCTGCGGCCGTAGGTGCCAAACTGTTGAAGCGAGCGCCGTTGACATGCGGATTGGAAAGCGAGTTCGCACCCAGCGCGAACGCGGTTGGATTACCCGCGCCAAACAACTGACGCCCAAAGATCTGCGACCACAACGCATCGGTGGACCGAGGGAAATTGCTTCCCGCTACATCGTCCAGCGACCGTGAATAAGTGAAAGCCGCATGCATCGAAAGCCCGTGATACTGCTCGCTCCGCATACGAAGCACCAGCGAGTGATAGCTCGACGACCCTACGTTCGACTCGGTAAACACAGGAAAGAATGTGTTGTTATTGCAAAGTCCTCCGGGACTCGTTGAGGTTCCGCCGCCCTGCGTGCAATAGAACTCATTGCTGAAGTTACTGTCATAAATCAGCGGTAGATCCCGGTTGACCGAGCCAACGTAAGCGATTTCACCTGCCCACGAAGGTCCAAATGTGTGCTGCCAGCTTGCCGTGAACTGGATGCTGTAAGGCGTCTTCAAACGGGTCACATCCCGCTCATAAAGGATGTTTGCGCCACTCGCCGCCTGATAGCTCTGGAAGTTCGCACTGTCCGACGCATTCAGCGTCTGGAAGTTGAGCGTATGCAAACCGAACCCGCATTGCGTCTGGGAGGTTCCGCAGGCCGCAGAGTCGAAGTTCTGCCCATAGATCGCGCTGGGATTCGTTACGTTATAGGGGCTCGGACGATTCTGCAGAAGCTGCTGCGTATACGACGCAGGCAGGTGATCGTAGTAAAGTCCCCCTGATGCACGGAACACATCGTGAAACTTGGAATCGGGCGAATATGACGCGCCGAAGTGGCCCATGACATTGTTCTTGTTATTCGGTAGCGAGAAGGAACCGTTCGGCGTGCAGTTCCAGCCAGATCCGAAGGTCACTCTACGATTGCCGTAGAGGGAATCGAGCGAAGTCGTATTCTCCGCGCCGCACTGATACTGGAAGGCATCGTAGGTGCCGTTGCTGCCCTGCTTAACCAGACCCTGATCCGCGGCTACGTAGTTCCAAAGCCGGTTGCCCGTATCCATTGGTTCGCCAAAGAACTCATATCGCGCACCGAGGCTAAAGGTAAGCGTCGGCATAGGCTGAAATTTGTGCTCCGCGAAGACGCCGAAGCTGGAGCTACGCAAATCCCCTGTGTAGCCGATGGGCTGGCGGAGTTCGTAGTCGAAGGAAGGGTGCTGAAACGCAATGCCCAGGCCACAGGAGATGCAGGTTTCGCTGTCGCTGGTGAACTCTCCGATGTTGTTCGACACCACGAGGCCACGCGCCATCCCGCCGTCGTAGCTGAAATTCTGTTGATAGCGATAGTCGCCACCAACGGTCAGATTGTTGTGTCCACCAAAGTGCAGATCCAGAATGTCCGAGAAGAAAGCTTCGCTATCCCGGTGTTTGGAGGGCGCTCCCAGTGGCGCGCCGATACGCGGAAGGGGAAACTGACCATCAAGCGAGGGAGTGATCGCCGAAGGTGAATTCCTTGACGCCGTTGTGCAACTAGCCGTTCCATTCGGGCAGGCGTTCCAGAAGGAGTCATACCAGCCGCCCATCAGTCCTGGTTGAGCAGGTGCGGCACCGGTGATCCGTGTATCGATTCCGCTGATCGCAAAGGTACTGAGCGAACCCGCAGCAAGGCCCAGCGAAGCCGCGCTGAAATTGCGATCCTGGGCCACATCGTCCACGCGGAATTGCGTGAAACCAATGTTCATCGTGTTAAGGCTCTGCCCAAAAGGCAGGTTGTACGTGATGGCCGCACTCTGATTCTGGGCACGCCGGTTCGCACCGTTGCCAGGGTAAGCCTCTCCCGCCGGCAGCGTGTCATCATGAAGCTGATCAATCAACTGCCCCGTATACCGAAGGCTGACAGTTCCGAGTGAGCCCAGGGAAAGCTCGGGCCGCACATGCAGGTTATGGACGTGTGTGTAGTTCGGCGCAAAACCACGATAGAAACCAAATGTACCCGCTCCTGTTGCGGTCATCAGGCTGGTTCCAGTCTGCCCAACATTCGGTCCAGGAAGCAATCCCAGGACGCCCTTTGCGATCGCCCCATCGACATTCGCGATTGGATTGTCAAGGAAAGTCGGCACCCGTTCGAAGATTGGCGTCGGGTTGTCGATCCTCGTCCCCTCGTAGCTCAGGAACAGGAACAACTTATTATTGCTAAGCAACGGACCGCCCGCGCTGGCACCAAACTGTTGCGAAGTGATCGGGTAGGTATTGCTGTCTTGCGTTGCAAGAATGGATGCCGGATTGAAGCTCCCAGCCTGGCACAGGAAGGTTCCGCAGCCACTGGTCGCTCCGCCGATGGGAGATCCGGGAGAGACCAGGTTGAAGAGCTGGTCATAGCGCTGTGGCGCGTAGCCCAGGTATGACGGATCAGAGATGATCGTGTGATTGGCTACGCTGACGGCATCACCGGCTCCATCGGACGCCGTAGCCGCAGCCTTGGCAAACGTCGAGGTCGAATAAACGGAGAGCGGAGAGCCTGCGTTGAGGGAATCATTGTTGAAGTAGTCGAAAAGACTTCCGTGCCATGCCTTACTACCGGAAGCGGCATTTCCTCGGCTCGTCACGACATCGATGACGCCGCCCGAACCCTGTCCATAGCGCATATCCGGCGCAGCATAGATGACGCGGAATTCCTGTACGGCTTCATTGATCTGGAAGGGGATCGCCTGATTATTGCTGGAAGCGACGTTATCCACACCGTCCAGCAGGAAGTTGCTTGAAGTCTGCTGTGAGCCCGCGATGCTGAACGCAGCACCCTGAAGCGGCGAGCCTTGTGGGACGTCATGAACGCCGGGCTGAATTGCACCCAAGGCGAGAAACGTTCTGTTGTAAAGCGGCAGCACGCGGAGCTGCTGATTCGAGATGTTAGCTCCGGGCACCACACCTTGGTCGTTCTGAATAAGACCGCCCGACTTGACCTCGCGGTCAGCCAGAACGCCCTTTGAAATATCGATGTTTGGCAGAGCGGTGTGGCGTGAATCAGGTAGCACCTCAAACGATGCGTCGGTGCCCACGAGCTTACCGGTGTTGTCATAGACTGCGACCGCGTAATCCTTGCCGGGCTGAACATCGTCAAAGCTGTAACGACCATCCGGCGCGGTCAATTGAGTCTCGTCGACTGGCGGCTTACGGGTTTTGTTAACGAGGTGAACCGTCAACTGTGGAACGGGTTTGAAGTTATTGCCGAACACAACTCTTCCGTCGACCAGAGATTGACCAAATGCCGCCATCGAAGCGGAGAACAGGAGCAGAAAAACGGCAGACTTCAAAAGACGCTTCATAAACCATCCTTTACCAGCAGACATCAACGACAGGTAGATCAAGTGGGAGGCAAACTTTACACGCCTCCCAGAAATCACGAAACAGAACCTTCGCAGCAAGACGGCAAGGAGTGCCAACTACGGGGAACCGCACACCTTTGAAAACCTGCTGTGCATCGGGGCCGGGGCGTACTAGTTAGAAAATGCGCTTCAACATCTCTGGAGCGATGCAGCTATAAATTACAGGCCCGGATTCTTCCAGTCTTCAAGAATTCTTGTCGATACATACTTCGCAACCGGCTGATATCCGGCTGAACGGGCCTGTTTGAAGTCTTCCTGAGCTTCCTTCTGTCGCGTGGCACGTTTGGCAGCCGGATCCAGATAAGCCAAAGTCTCCTCGGTTGCACCAAGATAAAAATACGCAGCGCCCTTTTTCTTGCCGCCGTCCGCTCCGAGATAGCGATTGAGACGAGACTCCGCATCCTCAAAATGCGAGGAGTAGAACGCGGTGATAGCCTCTCGAAGGGTCGTTTCCAGCTTTACCGGATCGCGGCTCAGTTCAGCCGCCACCTCGGCATTGATCCGTGCGATCTCGCGCTTCGCATCCGCATTCGCAGGATCGATGTCCAGAACCTGCCGATACTTACGGCTTGCAGTCTCGGAATCCTTGTGACTGACCGCTAGGCTCGCCTCTTCCAGCAACTTCCGCTTCTTCTCATCCGGTGAGACATCCGGCGGTTTGTTCAAAGCCTTCTGGTCGGCGGCAGGCTTGGACACGGGCGGTGGAGGTGGAGGAACGTTCTTAGCAATAACGACCGGTGCTTGAGCCTGAGTGACAGGCGCAGCTGCAACCGCGGCCATCTGATGCATGCGCTGAATCTTGCCGCTCAGATCGTCGGAGCCGACGTGGCCGTTGAGATCCAAAGCCGACTGATACGAGCGCTCAGCCTGTGCATACTCCTTTGAGTCTTCATGACTGTGGCCCGTGCTGACAAGACTTCCGTAGCGATCTATCTCACCGAGAAGGCGAGTTGCTGCCGGCTTGATCGAGGGGTCGGTCACGCCTTGTGCCGCAGTCCTTGCGGCTGACAAGTTTCCGGAATCGAAGGCGGTCATCGCCTGGCTCAGGAGAGCACCGCTCTGATCCGCAGGCTTGGTCAGGGCAGTCGTAGGCGCGTCAGGCCCTGGCCCATTCAGCTTGGCAAGGAGCTGCTCGGCCTGGTGATGCGTATCGGGATCGAGATTGCTCACATACTTCGCATAGCGTTTGGCTTTGGCGGCTTGGCCTGCGTCGTTCGCGTCTAGCGCGGTCTTCAGGGCCTGCTTGTCACTATTAATGAGTGCGGCTCGGCTGACGTCGCAGTCCTTGCGAAAGTCTTTATTCTTAGGCTCCATGTCAGCTGCTTTGCAGAGCAGGATGACCTGTTTTTCCTGGTTTGGTTCGGTATTGGCCTGCGCGCGTAACGCTTTTGCATCTTGTGCCAGGCTTGGCACCGTCACCATGGCAGCCGTCAATGCGATGAAGAGATGAGTGCAGTGAAATTTCATTTTTGGCCTGCCAGTATCTCGTCGATCTGTGAGTCGCCGAGCGTCGTGAAGGTCGCCGAGCACATGTGGTCGGCCGCAAGATCACACGTCTGCTGCTGTGTGCTTCCGTCACTGGACTTGAAGACCACCGTATAGGTGCCCTCCGGAACTGCATCCACGCGCAGCGGAGTCATATGCGAACCAGCCGGCAATAGGACGACGTTGCCACTGCTGCCCGTAATGCTGACTACCTCACCAAAGGGCGAAGCATTCAGCTGGATGAAGCTCATCGCCGCACCGCCGCCCGTATTCGACCTCGTATGAATCACGTAAAAGACAGCGCCCGCAACGATGAGCACGACCGCTGCAAGGATTCCGATGAGCATGCTGCTCAGCCCTTTGGACTGAACGATGATCGGAACACTTCCTGTTGTGTCCAACCTGGCCTTGGAGACCTTGGCAGCTTCCTGCGCAAGACGATTCCAGTCTGCCTGAAGGTTTGCGTCGGAGACTGCCAGGACTTCAGCCGACTTCCTCAACTCCTCCAGTGCGAGCGGACCCTTCTTTGCCAGAATTGCCTGCCGTGCCTGGCTGATCGACTCTCCCACCATCGCGTTGGCGATTGGCACCTGCCGCCGCTTGTAGTCGGTGACGACGGCGGTGATCTCGGGCGAATCGCCATAGGCGTTTCGGACAGCTTCAAGAATCTCCAGACCGCCGCGCAGATCGCGTTTGTTCAGTAATTCATTCGCCTGCGCGATGGAGGCCTGGATGGCTCTTTGTTGTTCGGCCCTGCCTTCAATCTTTGCCCGGATCGCCTTAAGCTGCGAGTGCTGCTGTACAGCAGCAGGCTGAGAATTGAGCAGCTGGAGTGCCTGCGCGGGATCAGTCTCACTGAGGCTCTGAACCCGGGCGATGACGGCTTCCATGCGCCGGCCAATCTCATCCAGACGCTCCTGGGTCTGACGCAACAGTTGTTCGATCGCCGGAGTACCGCCCTGTTGTGCGGCCGGCTTCAGAACTGCAATCGCCCCTTCAAGATCCTCGGCGGCGAGTTTCCTGTGAGCCTCCTCAAGAACTGCTGCTGCAGCCTGACTCCGCTCCTTATTGAGCTTCTCGGTCCGCGCATGTTCCAGGAGGTACGTGATCTCAGGTGTTTCGCCGCAGTCCAGCGCCGCCGTCTCTAAGGTCGAAATGGCCTGATCGTACTGCGCTGCGTCAAGCGAGGTCTGCGCGTGCTTAAGATACTGCGCTCTAAGCCCTTCGAGATTCGCTTTTTTGAGCTGATCCACCACCCGTTCCTGCAGCGCGAGCAACCGCTCCTCACCCGGAATCTCGTCGAGCGCCTTCTGAATGCAGGAGAGCGCTTCCTGAGGATTTGAAAAGAACAACTCCTGTACCTTCAGGGAGGTGCTCTCAACCAGCTTGCGCGCATGTTCTTCCTGAAGCTTCTTCTCGGTCTCGCCCTTAAGGCGAAGCAGTTGCGCTTCAGCCGGAAGGCGGTCGAGTGCGCGATTGATCAGCTGCAGGGCACGGTCTGATTCGCCACGGAAGAGGCTGTCCTGGATCTCGGCCACGATCTGGTCGATGACCTTGCGCCGCCGGTCCTCTTCCTGCCGAGCGGTTGCCTCCTGGAACATCTTCTGCGCTTCCACGTCGGTGGGGTCGATGTCGAGCGCTTCACGAAGATTCTTGATCGCCCCGGTGAAATCCCGGTTCGAAAGCAGATCCTTACCAGACTCCTTGAGCTTGCGCCGCGTCCCGTCTTTCGCCTGCCGCTGCATCTCCTGGACGATGCCGGCCTTCTCGTTGCGAAGATCCGTGTTTCGCTCATCAAGCTGCAGTGCCTGCTCAATTAGTTGGGAGGCGGCCGTAAAATCGCTACGATGCCGGGCGTCTCGTGCCTGCTGTTGCAGAGAGGCGATCTTGTCGACCTTCTCCTTCAATCCGCGGACGTGCTCGATCTTTTCGGTCAACCCATTGGCATTTGGATCGACACGGGCGGCCTGCTTATAAAGCTCGAGAGCTTCTACATATCGCTGACCGAGGACGGCCTCTTCCGCCTGGTTCAGCGTCTGCCGTACCTGCTCAGACTTCTGCTGGCGCGCGAGCCGATCCTGCACCTCGCGTAGGAGCTTTCGAATCTCGAAGTTTTGCGGGTCAAGCCGCTGCAGATCGATCAGCAACGGTCTCGCACTGGTCAGCTTTTCCTGCTCCAGCAGCATCTTGACCTGTCCCAGCATCTCTCCAACCCGCGCTCGCTTGAGCGTTTCGTTCAGAGCTTCAAGATCTCCGGCCATCTCCTCCGCGGTCGCATAACGCTCGTCGGGATCCTTGGCCAGTGCCCGGTCCAGCACCATATCGAGACCGGTCGGATAGTCCTGCAGGTAGGTTCCGAGAGGAGGGAAGGGCTCGTTGACCACCTTGTGCAGGGCAGAGATGTCTTCACCGCCGAACGGCAGCACGCCGGTCAGCATCTGGTACAGCATAATCCCGGCCGCCCAGATATCGGCACGTCCATCGGACGGATGCCCCTTCAGCCGTTCCGGAGAGATATAGTGAAACGTTCCGATGACCGCCCCGGTCTGGGTGTGACCAGAGCTGCTTTCCAGGCGCGCGATTCCAAAATCGACGATCTTGGCGTTCCCATCCGGCTGAACCATGACGTTCGCCGGTTTGATATCGCGATGGACCACGCCTTTGGAGTGGGCATAGCCCATCCCGTTGCAGACCTGCCTGACGATGTCCAGTTTGTCGACGATGGTGAGCGTGTTATTGCGAAGAACCTTCTCCAGGGATTCGCCATGGAGAAACTCCATCACGATATATGGATTGCCGTCCTGTTCGCCGAAGTCGTAGACCGTGACGATATTCTGGTGATTGAGAACACCGGTCCGAGCCTCGCTCTGAAAGCGCTGGCGAAGCTCCGGAGTCGCATCCGTCAAGGTCTTGATCGCGACTTCGCGTCCAATATTCTTGTCTTCCGCACGATAAACAACGCCCATACCGCCTCGGCCAAGCTCCGAGAGAACCTCGTATTTGCCGATATGGGTGACTGATGATGGTGTATCCATTTATTTGCCCGGGGTCGATCGTGATAATGGTGCGATTCCGAATTTTATCCTGCGTGAGT